>CAYXJI010000399.1:3056-3487 GCA_964465175.1 uncultured Burkholderiaceae bacterium
TGGATTAGACGGGTTGATTGATAGCAAATACTAGAAATCACACTCACAGCAACTGCGCTCACGTTACTTTTTTCTTGATTAAACTAGAAAAGGAGGGCGTGAGAACGCCACCATCATGACATCTCAAAGCACAACACAAGACTTTCACGTCGCTGATTTAAGCTTGGCCGACTGGGGTCGTAAAGAAATTCAAATCGCTGAAACAGAAATGCCAGGTTTAATGGCGATTCGTGAAGAATTCGCTACTAGCCAGCCTTTGAAAGGCGCGCGCATCACTGGCTCATTGCACATGACGATCCAGACTGCGGTGCTGATCGAAACATTGAACGCACTCGGTGCCCAAGTCCGCTGGGCATCCTGCAATATCTACTCAACCCAAGATCATGCCGCTGCTGCACTCGCTGCGGGCGGTCCACCGGTGTTTGCATTCA
>CAYXJI010000400.1:0-3476 GCA_964465175.1 uncultured Burkholderiaceae bacterium
GGCTTTTATTTCCCTTCGGAAATCATCTGCATTACATGATGAACTAGCACATTTTTTTTGAGCTTTGCGATCTTTCTTTGCTGCACAAGCACAAAAGCAACAAAGACTTTTATATATTTCATCCCCGATATTCTTGTCACAAAAGCCGTGCTATATTTCGCACACCTTAGATTTCTACTGATGAAAAAATTAGTAAATTTCAACAAGTCCAAAATACGGAAGTGCAATAATAGCGCTCTTTAGAGTGCAGTCAAAAAGGGGGGGAGATTCGCGTTTCAATATAAGCTGAGTCCTGTTCTATGAGACTAAACAGCTCGAACGTGAAAAATTTTAGAGGGCGCGTCCAATGGATGCGCCTTTTTTCTTGTCCAGTTACAATCACGCATATCATTTTGTAGGGATCTGTGATGGCAAGCCCAGAATCAAAACTAGAGTCGACAATTTTCGCCGCCATTGCGCCGGCGCCTTTTGGTTATGTCGGTGTGCGTACCGAGCAAGATTGTGCTACTTGGCAAATCAGTGAACTCGTTTACTTGCCTCCACGCTTTCAAGAAAAAGCGCCTAGCGATGTCGCGGCTGAATTAGCTGTGCAACAAATTGAACGCTATTTCGCCGATCCTGATTTCCCTTTTTCTTTACCTTTGAAAATCTTAGGTTCAGTTTTTCAGCAACGCGTTTGGCAAGCGATCTCTAGTATTCCTCGGGGTGAAATCAGAACTTATGGACAGGTCGCTAAAGCGATAAAGTCAGCCCCGCGCGCGGTTGGGCAGGCTTGTGGTGCGAATTGGTTTCCCTTGGTCATACCTTGTCATCGCGTCACCGCTTCTGGTGGCTTAGGCGGTTTCGCCCATCATGATGATGAGACGGGGTTTCACTTGGGCATTAAGCGCTATTTATTGCGCTTGGAGCGCGTGCCAGCCTATAGTCAGTTGGAATCGACTCAACAACAGGAGTCCATGTGGTAAAGGCGGCGTCAAATATAGTGAAAAAGAGTGCTGACAAGGCCGATCTCGCAGCCGCAAAAAAGAAGCAATTTGTGGCCGCGCCTTTGATAGAGTTACCCGCACAAGTCCATGCGCAAATTGATCAATTTTGCGATAGCTTATGGCTAGAAGACGGCCTCGCTAAAAATTCGCTAGAGGCCTATCGACGTGATTTACGCTTGTTTGCCGAATGGCTGCACAGCACGACACAAAAGCACTTGTTGCAAGTGACAGAAGTGGATATTTTTAGCTATGTCGCGGCTAAGCATGGTAATTCGAAAGCCACCTCGGCCAATCGTCGCATGACGGTGTTGAAGCGTTACTATCAACAAGCATTTCGACAAAATCAAATCGCGATCAATCCTTGTACCAAGCTCAAATCGGCGAAACAAGCCGAGCGCTTGCCCAAGACCTTGAGTGAGCAACAAGTCGAGGCCTTATTAAACGCGCCCGATGATCAAACGCCTTTGGGTTTGCGTGATCGCACTATGCTAGAGCTGCTCTATGCCTGTGGTTTGCGTGTCACTGAATTGGTAACGCTTAAATCATTTGAAGTTAGCTTAAATGACGGTGTCTTGCGCATCACGGGCAAAGGCGATAAAACGCGCCTAGTTCCCTTCGGCGAAGTCGCACGTCTTTGGCTACAACGTTATTTAAGTGAAGGCAGACCTGCGATTTTGAACGGGCAAATAGACGATGCCTTGTTTGTCACGGCACGCGGTGGCGCGATGACGCGGCAAATGTTTTGGGTCGTCATCAAAAAAAATGCAGCCAGCGCAGGCATAGACTCACCTTTGTCACCACACACACTACGCCACGCTTTTGCCACCCATCTGCTAAACCACGGCGCAGATTTGCGCGTAGTGCAAATGCTGCTGGGACACGCCGATATCTCGACCACACAGATTTACACCCACGTAGCGCGCGAACGTTTAAAAAAACTGCATGCGGAGCATCATCCTCGGGGGTGATAACGCTGACTTATTTCGACGTCCCATCTGCGCTACAATTAACTTACTTCGGTCAATACCTCATACAGTGAGAATTATTTTGGCAAAAAAAGAACACGTTTCAGAAACGCCGGCAACGCAATTACTGCGTCAGCGCGGGGCGGTTTTTACTGAACATCCGTATGCCTATGAAGAACATGGCGGTACGTCGGTATCGGCGCGCGAATTGGGTGTGGACGAGCATGCCGTGGTGAAAACCTTGATCATGCAAGATGAAAACGCCAAGCCTTTGGTGGTGTTAATGCATGGCGATAAAACCGTTTCGACCAAAAATTTGGCACGTCAGATTGCGTGCAAATCAGTCGAACCTTGCAAACCTGAGGTAGCGCAGCGACATTCGGGTTATATGATAGGCGGCACTTCGCCTTTTGGCACCAAAAAAGCGATGCCCGTTTATGTGGAAGAAAGCGTGCTGAGTTTAGATAAAATTTATTTGAATGGCGGTAGACGTGGCTATTTGATCGGTATCGCACCAACACTGATATTGGATATTTTGATGGCAAAAACGGTGCACTGTGCTTTATAGTAGCGAGCTTTAGCGCGTATTGATTTACCTGTTGCTTGGTGTTGTTCACTGTAATAGGACTTACGCAAAACCGCTCAGCGTCGTTGTTGCCGCCCTTAGCTAAACTAAGGTGCTCTAACACTTTCTTGGTCGGCACGCCTAGCTGAGACAGTTTTGCGTAAGGCCACTGAAAAAACGCCACTAGCGAAAAAAATAAATAAAAAGGATGGATGAGGATGGATGCTTTGATTGCTGTTGGTGCCGTTTTGGCCGCGTATTTAATCGGTTCGGTTTCGTTTGCCGTGGTGGTGAGTCGCTTGTTTGGCTTATCTGATCCGCGCACTTATGGCTCAAAAAATCCGGGTGCGACGAATGTTTTGCGCAGTGGCAGTAAAGCGGCCGCGGCATTGACTTTACTCGGTGATGGTTTTAAAGGTTGGCTCGCGGTTTGGTTGGCGCTGCATTTTCAGGAACAATTTCAACTCTCAAGCGGCACGATCGCGGCCGTGATCTTGGCGGTGTTTCTCGGCCATTTGTGGCCCGTGTTTTTTAAATTTGTCGGTGGTAAGGGCGTTGCGACCGCCTTGGGTGTTTTGTTGGCGGTGAATCTGTGGTTGGGTCTAGGCACGCTTGCGACATGGCTGATCATTGCTTATGCGTTTCGCTACTCTTCTTTGGCGGCCTTGATAGGGTCTTTGTTCGCTCCGTTCTACTACGCCTTGTTGTTCGGTGCTGATTGGAATCTATTCGCCATCGCGATTATGTGTGCTTTGTTGATCTACCGTCACCGTCAAAATATCGCTAACTTAATGAGCGGCAAAGAGAGTCGCATAGGTAGTAAGGGTAGTAAAGGGCGTAAGAAAAAATAGAGGCGCCAGCGTCTATTAAAAAGCCTCGTCTCATGTTGATTGATACGAGGCTTTTTTTTGCATGGTGCAGCTTTTTTCCGTAGTGCACCTTTTTTCCAACGATGGTAAT
>CAYXJI010000401.1:0-2171 GCA_964465175.1 uncultured Burkholderiaceae bacterium
TAATTATCGACATCTTTGGTGTTCGGCCAATGCAAAGAAGCATCAGGCTGTAAAAGGTTATTTCTACCGGTAATGTCCAATATGCACCATCTACCCAGGGGGAAAAAGGGAAAATGACGGAAGATCTAATCCAAAGGTTGAGCCAAGTACTAGCATCACTTTGATGGGATCCAATGATGCACAGCATGCTGATGCCAGTGCATAACCAGACACCCGGATATAAACGCAGAATTCTTGAGCGAGAGTAGTCCCACCAGGTTTTTCCATCGACGGATGCTGCGATTACTATGCCGGATATGACAAAAAAAACCTGTACGCCGACCCAGCCATATTTTGCCCATGAGAGCGTTATCGATTCGATTAAGCCTGTATTTATCTTGTCCAATAAGTAAGGCTTGCTTGGATCTCGCAGATAAAGCGCTCCAAGGTGGTAAAGCATTACTGATAACGCGGCGAGAAATCTAGCTATGTCGAGGCCAATTACATGTTTTTTTTCCAATTTAATTTCCAGGCGTTGGGTGCAGTTTGGTTGTTAGCGTCTGTCCGAGCGAGGGGGCTAATGTGTTTCCCTATAAATTTGTATAATTTTAGAATTCATTAAGTTGGATTCAAATTTTTGTTTGAATCGATGTTTGGCCGCCGTGCCCATGGCGATGGTTTGGTCTATTCCAGTACCCTGAATGGCCTTCACCAAGGCATCGACAGAGTTGGGTTCAATTAAAAGGCCGGTGACTTGGTCTTCAATCAATTCGGGTAGTCCGCCAACCTTGCTAGCAATGACGGTTAAGCCGGCTCGCATGGCTTCCAGCGCAGAAAGGCCAAATCCTTCCCACCTTGAGGGCATGACAAAAATTTCCGCTGTAGCCAAATGCTCTTGGACTTGGGTACGGCTCAGCCATCCTGTCAGTTTGACATTGTGAGGAAGGACAGTGGGTAGTGTCGTGTCTCCGACAGAGGATGCGCCTATTGCATATGCGAAATAGTCATCCCCGAGTTTTTGCATCGCGTCGATGAAAATGTCTACGCCTTTTTGACGGTCAAATCGCCCAGCAAAAAGGATTCGATGTTTCCCTTCTGGCCACGATACTGAATCAGTTCTGGCAGAAGGTATGTCACGTATGCCATTCAAAACAACGACTAGTTTGTTTTTTGAAAAACCCCGGCTTAAAGCTGATCGTTGATCGTGCTCCGATATGCAGATTATTTTGTTTGCAAATGGCGCAAGCATTTTCTCGATTAATGCAATAACGTTGTTTTTCCATGCTGCTCCCTCTCTGTCAAATGCCCATCCGTGTGAGCAATAAACGACAGGAGGTGGGTTGCGCATCAAACGTAGTGCCAGTCGAACGGCCACGCCAGCGAACGTTCCGTGCGCATGCACAACATCAGGCCTGCAATCCGAAACCATTTGACGAATTGATTTCATCAATTTCAGGATGTGGTCTGGTCGTGAACCACTATCGTCAAAAACGGTAGTGGGTAAGCTGTCTGATGACGGTAGGTCTGCGCGTTGGCTTTCCGGAATCAATACGCGGACGTTTGCAGCACCAAATATTGATGCTTGGTATGGCAGTACCTCTTCGAGATATGAAGAGGTTCCGCCCTTTAATACTTCAGCTACGTGGAGTACTTGCATGAATTAACGCTTGTTTGGAAAGTCTTCAGGTGACACAGACTGCCAATGCGCCAAAGAGCTCAGGAAGCTGTATTTGAACGTGAATCCCATATCGATCAGCTTTTGCGGAACGATGTGCGTTGGCATACTCGCCTTCTTCACTCGGACTGGATGAACTGGATTTTTACTGCCTGCAATGGCCTGAACCACATGTGCGGCGGGCATCAATAATGCTGTTGGTAAACTAAATATGGGTGACGTAGAGCCAGAAAACGATTGCACATGCCGCGCAATCGTGCCTAGCGTTTCTGTGGGGGTTTCAACGTAGTTGTAGACGATGAGGCGATCAGGTGCTGTCATCGTGAAGCTGATGCTGTCCATCAAGCCATAAACATATCCGTACGACTTAAAGATGTTCATCGAGCCAGGGAAGGCGAAGTATCCTTTTTGAATCGCCGCAACCATACGGCCAATGTTGCCGGGGTCTTTCGGTCCATACACAACACCAGGGCGAACGATGATCAGCCTGCGATCGGCGCCTCGCTCAAGCCACTGT
>CAYXJI010000401.1:2181-2494 GCA_964465175.1 uncultured Burkholderiaceae bacterium
GGTGAATCAGCTCAGCGGGGTATTTCGATCCTCCATATGGACTGATCGGGCAAATAGGTGCTGTTTCAGGGGTCGGTCCTGGTGTCGGTCCATACACACTAATGCTACTCGTGAAGTAAATGTTTTTGCAACCTACGGACTCAGCAAATACGCAAACGTTTTCTGCGCCTTTCAGGTTCGTATCGAAGTACTCGATCGCCTCATGGCCGGGCTCCCGATGAATTGCCGCCAAGTTAAAGATCCATGACGGTTCTACATCAACCAACGAAGTCGCGATGGGTTTACGTACAGCTACGATGTGCGCAGAAACGCC
>CAYXJI010000401.1:2504-3468 GCA_964465175.1 uncultured Burkholderiaceae bacterium
ACCGCCGGTGTTCTCGTTGTGGTACTCGACGGGTTCGTTCACAGATTCACCGGCCGCCTTCTTCGCGGCCAAGTGCACGACGCCGGTGACGTGCAGGTCGTGCATCACCTGGGCGAGTTCGCGGGTCTCCAGCACGCTGAAGACCTCCAGTTGCGCCCGGTGCGGGACTCTCTCGGCGATACCGGTGCTGAGGTCGTCGACGACGACCACCCGCTGCCCGTCCGCTTGCAGCGCCCGCACGACGTGGGAGCCGATGTAGCCAGCCCCACCAAAAATTAAGGCGATTTTTTTCATGGAATTCCTGTGTTTCTTAAGTTAGGCGGGCGATATCAATGGCTGCGTCGCGCCACTTTGGTGCAACGTAGGCAAATTTTGAATGGGTATCAGAAGAGGAGCGCGCCATGTGCTGTTTGATCAAGTGAGCCAGTTCGGTTGAATCTGTCGGTGAGAAGTACGTTACGTGGCTTCCGCAGACCTCAGGCATGGACGCTGTGTTCGACGAAATAACGGGGCACCCCAAAGCAAGAGCTTCTGTCGGTGGAAGGCCATAGCCCTCGTAGATGGATGGGAAAACAAAGCATTTTGCGTGCCGATATAACGATTTCAGCTCGCCATCAGTCACATATCCAACATGCTTGACCCATTTGGGTAAATCTGTGTTCTTTTTTGAAAAAACTCTTGGATCTGTGCCACCTACGATCACACACTCAAAGTTGGGTGAGTTGATTTTTTCAACCGCTTCGACGATTGTTTTAAAATTTTTATGAGGTGCCATGCTTCCCACAGCCAAAATATATTGATTGTCAGTTAGCCCATTTTTCTCCAAAACTTTGTCGTCAGCATCGATGTTTTCGAAGTGATCGGCGCCTTCTTTTACGACAGTAATTTTTCGGGCAATTCCGTAAGATTTTACAATCTCAGTTTTTGAAAATGAAGAAACTGTCGCAATTGCTTGGCTCCGCTT
>CAYXJI010000402.1:0-3465 GCA_964465175.1 uncultured Burkholderiaceae bacterium
ATGAGTTTGGCGAAAAATCCTGATTTTGCGACCGAGGTGACGATACAGCCTTTGGATCGCTTTAAGTTGGATGCGGCGATTTTGTTTTCGGATATTTTGACCGTGCCAGATGCAATGGGTTTGGGGCTGTATTTTGAAGAGGGTGAAGGTCCTAAATTTGAACGTCCTTTGAAGGATGAAAAATCCATCATGGACTTGAAAGTGCCGGAAGAGGGCAGCTTGCAATACGTGTTTGATGCGGTCACGCAAATCCGCCGCACTTTGGATGGTCGCGTGCCTTTGATCGGTTTTTCCGGTAGCCCGTGGACTTTGGCTTGTTATATGGTCGAAGGTCAAGGTTCGCGTGAATTTCATGGTATCAAGACTTTGATGTACAAGCGTCCTGATTTGATGGATAGGATCTTGAGCTTGAACGCGGAAGCTGTTGCCACTTATTTAAATGCGCAAATCGATGCCGGTGCGCAGGCGGTGATGATATTTGATAGCTGGGGTGGTGCTCTGGCGGATGCGGCTTATCAGCGCTTCTCGTTGAAATACATGCAACAAGTCGTGAGCAAATTGCAGCGTGAAAAAGACGGTCAGCGTATTCCCTGTATCGTGTTCACCAAAGGCGGTGGCTTGTGGTTGGAGCAAATCGCGGATATCGGTGCCGATGCTTTGGGCTTGGATTGGACGGTTAACTTGGGGCAAGCGCGGGCGCGGGTTGGCGATAAAGTGGCCTTGCAGGGTAATCTCGATCCGGCAGTCTTGTTCGCTGAGCCAGATCAAATCCGTCAAGAAGTCACCGCTGCGTTGCATTCGTATGGCACGCCGAGCGCGGGTCATGGTCATGTATTTAATTTGGGTCATGGGATTTCGCAATTTACCTCACCTGATGCGGTGACGGTGTTGGTGGAAACCGTGCATGAAGTGAGTCGTCAACAACGTGCTGCGGCGTCCTCTGTTCCATAAAAAACCTTGGTGCAGCATGTGCACAGCGCATTAAGCGAAAAGGCAAAAAATTCGGTATATCCAGCGATGACATCATGTTGCTATGCAAAACATAACCAGCATGCGGCTTTGCGCTGGAAAGTGCCGAATACGCCACCATTTTGGTGGTGGATAAGTCTAAGATTGGGCTAGATATTTCTTAGTTATTCACAAAAAAAGAGGCACAAAAAAATAAACAACAAATTTGTTTTTTGCCTCAAGTGTATTTTTTTAAGTCTTTGTTTTTAAACGAATTTTTTTGTGCATCGCAATTGTGCATTCTGTGGAAACCCGCATAGAACCTAGCACTCCCGCTTGTCAAGATGGGTTTGTCCACAAAGTTATCCACAGATATTGTGGATAGAGTAAAAACACCTTATGAAACCGATAGTTAGCGCATTACCTCAAGCCTTACATTAAGTTCGTGGAACCTATTTACCTCACTATCGCACTTGACACCCCCCTTGACAGACTCTTCGATTACCGCTGGCTGCCGGAAGACGGCTGTCCACCTCCTGAGATCGGGCAAATTGCCTTGGTGCCGTTTGGGCGGCAAGAGCTAGCCGGGTTGATCGTGGACATTCGTCAGCACACCGAGGTGCCTGCGGATAAGATTAAAAACGTCTTAGCAGTGCGCCATCAGTGTCCCGCGCTGGGCGCGCGCTGGATAGACTTATGTCGTTTCGCTGCGGACTATTATCAGCGGCCACTGGGCGAGGTGGCGATTCCTGCTTTGCCCAAGAATCTGCGCGTGCCAAAAGCGACTTCTTTAGAGCGTAATTTAAAAAAATTAGCCAAATTGCAATTGGCGCACGACGCCACGCCCAATCAAGAGCCATTACTCAATGCCGAGCAACAAGAGGCTGTTGAGACGATCGCCAGCACCACGGGATTTGCCAGCTATTTGTTGTATGGTGTCACGGGTAGCGGCAAGACCGAGGTCTATTTGCAAACGGCGGCGCGGGTGTTGGCGGCCGAGTCGCAGGCGCAGATATTAATCTTAGTACCAGAAATCAATTTAACGCCGCAGTTAGAAGGCAATATTCGGCAACGTTTTTCTGGCGTACAAATCGCGACTTTACACAGCGGCATGGCCGAAGGTGAGCGCCTACTCCATTGGTTAGCTGCGCACACAGGACAAGCACGCATCGTATTGGGGACGCGACTGGCCATTTTGTCATCGTTGCCTCAACTCAGAATGATCGTAATTGATGAAGAGCATGATCCTTCGTATAAGCAGCAAGAGGGTTTGCGTTATTCGGCAAGGGATTTGGCGGTTTGGCGCGCGCATCAATTAGGCATCCCGGTTGTCTTGGGCTCGGCCACGCCGTCTTTGGAGACTTGGCAACATGCTAAAGCGGGTCGTTATCGCAAACTAGAATTGCGCCAGAGGGCGGTGCAATCGGCGGTGTTGCCCGTGGTTAAAATCGTCAATACTGAACGTGAAAAGCCGTCCGAAGGTCTGACCCAAAGATTGATCACGTCGATCCGCTTGCGTTTAGAGAAGGGTGAGCAATCACTACTCTTCTTGAATCGGCGTGGTTACGCCCCCGTGATACATTGCGATGCCTGTGGCTGGATCAGCAATTGCACGCGTTGCACGGCACATCTGGTTATGCATAAACTAGACAAAAAGCTACGTTGTCACCACTGCGGATTGGAGCAGCGCATTCCGCGCGCCTGCCCGACCTGCGGCAATGTTGACTTGCAACCACTGGGACGTGGCACCCAAAGATTGGAAGAAGGCTTAAAAATATTGTTCCCCAATGCCAGAGTGTTTCGAATTGACGCCGACTCGACGCGTTTAAAAGGCAGTGCCGAGGCCGCCTTTGACACCGTGCATCGCGGTGAGGTGGATATTTTGATCGGTACTCAGATGGTGGCAAAAGGACATGATTTTAAGAATTTGACTTTGGTCGCTGCTTTGAATCCCGATAGCGCTTTGTTCTCGCAAGACTTCCGCGCCAGCGAACGCCTCTTCGCCCAATTGATGCAAGTCGCCGGACGCGCCGGGCGTGCCGGACAAAAAGAGGGCGGTAACAGTAGTGAAGTCTTAATACAAACTCGCTATCCCGATCATCCTCTGTACCATGCTTTGATGGCGCATGAATACCCGCGTTTTGCCGATGATTTATTGGAAGAACGGCAACAAGCTGCCATGCCGCCTTTTATCTATCAAGCATTGCTTCGTGCTGAAGCGCGTGAATTAGAAACCGCCATCGCTTTTTTGCACACGGCCAGCCAATCCGATATCGCGCAAGCCCATGCGGGCATCACCATGAACGATCCTATCCCCATGACCATGGTGCGTATTCATAACGTCGAGCGCGCCCAATTATTAGTCGAATCCAATTCACGCCCTGCCTTACAAGCCTTTTTAAAAGAATGGATCACCGAGCTACGCAGCATGAAAGCGCGGGTGAAATGGGGTGTGGAGATTGATCCTGTGGATATTTGAGCGGTTTTACCGGATGCGATTGGAGCTTTGTCCCAATG
>CAYXJI010000403.1:0-1732 GCA_964465175.1 uncultured Burkholderiaceae bacterium
AAGTCGCGCACTTAAAAGACGATTTGATGCCACGTTACGCCAGCTTGATTTACAACGGCTACTGGTGGTCACCAGAGCGTTTGGCTTTGCAAACATTAATCGACCACACACAACAAAATGTGAATGGCTGGGTCCGCGTCAAGCTGTACAAAGGCAATGTGATTACGGTGTCGCGTGATTCCAAAACCGACTCATTATTCGATATGAATATTGCGACCTTCGATGAAGATGGCGGCGCTTACAATCAAGCAGACGCAGGTGGCTTCATTAAGCTCAATGCCTTGCGTATGCGCATCGCAGCGAATGCGAAATTGAAGCGCGGCTGATTATAGTTCTAGTTACCAATCCCATCTCCCGACCTTCCCCCTAACCCTCTCCCGCTTGCAGGAGAGGCAAAAACTCCAAAACCCAAACATCATGACCACACAATTCGACCAAGTCAGCGTCATCAAAAAAGCCAATCTTTATTTCGATGGCAAATGCGTATCGCATACCGTCTTATTCCCTGACGGCAGCAAAAAAACAGTAGGCGTCATCTTCCCTTCCACCCTCACTTTCAGCACAGGGTTGGCAGAAATAATGGAAATCAACGCAGGTGTTTGCCGCATCACTTTAGCCGGTGAAAATACCGCAAACGAATATTGCGCAAGGCAAGAATTTTCAATCCCTGCCAATTCTAGTTTTCAAATCGAAACACTAGAAACGCTGGATTATGTTTGCCACTATATAAGCGCCGCATAACGCAAAAACACTGCGATCGCCTCACCTCAAATTCATCCGTACATAATCAAACTCTGTTGACAGTTTAATTTAAACAGCGCACTCTTTTGGACTTCCAAATCATCTAGCATTTGGAATGATCCGGAATCCTCCGGACTAAGATCCATGAAGGAGTGATCTATCTTGATTCATGCGCAAAAATTATTATTAAGTTCGATCTTGTTAGCGGTAAGTTGTGGCGTCCACGGCCAAACCCAAGCTCCCTTATCGGCAATGACACCTGATGGCGTGGCGAAGTACGACAGAATTCGGCCACAAGCTGATTTCATCAAACGCGTGGTGATGATACCCATGCGCGACGGGGTCAAACTCTACACCGTCGTCGTCATGAAAAAAGGCACCTCCAACGCACCTGTATTACTGAGCCGCACGCCCTACGATGCGAGAGGCTCGACATCTCGCACGGCCAGCCAAAAAGCCACCGAAATTTTAAGCGTATTGGATGAAGTTTTCATCGAAGATAACTACATTCGTGTCTACCAAGACGTGCGCGGTTTGCATGGATCTGAGGGTGATTTCATCATGAATCGGCCGCTGCGTGGGCCACTCAATTCGACCACAACGGACGAATCCACCGACGCCTACGACACGATAGACTGGCTCACCAAAAACACGCCAGAATCCAGCGGCAAAGTCGGCGTGATCGGATCCTCCTATTTAGGATTCACCGCCTTGATGGCCGAGATCAACCCGCACCCTGCACTCAAAGCCGCGGTTCCACAAAGCCCTATGGTCGATGGCTGGATGGGTGACGACTGGTTTCATTATGGCGCGTTTCGTAATACCAATATCGCCTATACGGTCGGCGTCACCACCGCCAAAGGTGAAGGCGGCGCTGATCCAACCGGCGTGGGTGATGACTACAGCCGTTACTTAGAAGCGGGATCAACTGGTGACTACATCCGCAAATGGGGTTTTGATCAATATCCGTTCTTGCAAAAGATTATGCAAA
>CAYXJI010000403.1:1742-3458 GCA_964465175.1 uncultured Burkholderiaceae bacterium
GCGTACACCCCATTCTGGTCGCAACAAGCGGTCGATAAATGGTTCGCCACCAACGACTTGAGCGTACCTACGCTCTTGATGGTCAGCCAATGGGATCAAGAAGATAGCTATGGCGCACCCGCCGTTTACAGAGCCATTAAATCACGCAACAAAGATGCCAAAGTCAGCCTCTTAATCGGCCCATGGGCACACTCAGGCGGCAATCATTACGGCTTCAAACTCGGTGATATCGGCTTCAAAGGTGATACCGCTTTAGAAGCACGCGTCAACTATATCAAACCGTTTTTAGATCATCACTTAAAAGGCAGTGCCGATCCAAAATTGCCCGCGGCCATGACCTATGCCACTGGTGCAGACAAGTGGCAGCACTCACCGCAATGGCCAGAAGGCAAGCCAGCAAAACTCTATTTACGCGAAGGCTTTGGCCTCTCCTTCGAAGCACCCGATGCAAAACAATCCGTCCAACAAGGACAAGCGCAAGGTCACGATGAGTATGTCTCCGATCCCTCCAAACCCGTGCCCTTCATTCAGCGTCCGATCAATATGAACGACAGCGGCCAATGGAAGCCGTGGCTAGTACGCGATCAACGCTTTGCCTCAGATCGCCCTGATGTGTTGGTCTATACCGGCCCCGTGCTAGATAAGCCGCTACACATTATGGGACAACCCCTAGTCGAGTTATTCGCCGCGACCTCCGGCAGTGACGCCGACTGGGTCGTCAAGCTGATTGATGTCTACCCCAACACGTCACCCGAAGGCGGACAAGGCGTGATGACGATGGCAGGATTTGAGCTACCAATAGGCATAGAAATCTATCGTGGACGCTACGTGCGCGGCTTCGACAAACCACAAGCCCTCACCCCCAACAAAATCGAAGCCTATCAATTTGCCCTACCACACGTGAACCACGTCTTCTTACCTGGCCATCGTTTAATGGTGCAAATCCAGTCATCGCTATTCCCTTTGTATGACCGTAATCCGCAAACTTATGTTGAGAATATTTTCAACGCCAAGGCTGGCGATTACAAAAAAGCGACGCACAGCATTTATCGCACCAAAGTAGCGGCTAGTCATATTGTGTTGCCGGTGGTGGAAAATAAATAAGCGGATTGCTTGGGACTATTGTGATGTTGGAACAGCCTGTTGATTGAATTTGATGGGCTGTTTTTTTGGGGAAATCGTTTGCTGCGATAACATCATAGAAAACGACCTGAGTAGCTTGCCAACAGTGATTGAATCGTGTTTAGCATTCAAATGCAACCCTATATATCGCCATCTTTACGCTTTGGTATTAGCCAAAGTCACGACTTCCAAAGCACCTACAAACCTGATCGTAGGGTTTAATTTTTCCTGTTCTGGGTCAAATTCATGCCACACGCATCGACCACGTTTTGAAGTTTTCGCAGGAACATCATCTAGTAGAATATTCCCACCAGGTTCAAGAAAGCAAGCCTTCAATGAATCATAAACCGCATTCTTTTCTCCCTTAAGATTCAATTCATACCATCTTATTTTTTCTTGTAGTTGTCTAACCTCATCGAAGGATAGCGCGAAATCTTTATATGTGATGGCGTTGTCGCGATGTCTGAGCACCCAGCTGACTCCGAGAAAGTTTTTTGCGTAATCGTATTGAATAGGAGCTTCGCGCTTTCTTGTTTTGCTTGTGGTAGATCAGGTAAAACAAAATATCCACCTCTTATCATAGGGATGATATGG
>CAYXJI010000404.1:0-3418 GCA_964465175.1 uncultured Burkholderiaceae bacterium
AAGCGCACACCCATACCGATTTTTAAGAATACATTGACAATACCAGTGTCTTGACAAATGGGGCGTTTGCCTTCGGCGCACATGCGTGAATTGGTCAAAATTTGCGCAATCGCGTCTTTCGCCGCTGGGCTTTGTTCGATCTCATAAGCACGCGCTAAATGCGCGATGTAATCGGCAGGGTGGTAGTAGCTAATGTATTGCAATGCGGCTGCAACGGATTCGATTAAATCGTCTTGTTTAATAATGGTAGTCATTGTTGGCTCTTGGCTAAGGAATGAAAAATAGAATTAATGTTTTTGTGATTGTTGCTGCGTTTTGGACATTAGTTGATCGCAATAGGCGATTGCCAGCGCCGACATTAAAAAGACAATGTGAATTACGGTCTGCGCAATTAATTCCTTCGGTTCATATGCTTTTGCATTAATAAATGTTTTCAATAGATGAATTGATGAGATACCAATGATGGCCATTGCCAATTTAACTTTTAATACAGTTGCATTGACATGAGAAAGCCATTCCGGTTGGTCTGGATGGTTTTGCAGTCCCAAACGAGAAACAAAGGTTTCATACCCACCAACGATCACCATGATAAGTAAATTTGAAATCATGACGACGTCGATTAACCCCAAAACCACGAGCATGATCGTAGTTTCGTTGAGTTTGGTTGGGCGCACGGTATCCGCACCTGCGACTGAGACAGCATCTAGCAAATGCTTTAATGCCACTTCATTGCCCATAGCGGCGCGAATCAAATCTACCAACTCATACCAGAAATGGTAAACATAAACGCATTGCGCCAAAATCAGGCCTAAATACAGTGGTAATTGCAACCATCGACTGGCGAAAATAAATTGGGAAAGCGGTGAGAGTTTGCGAGTTTCAACGGGTGATGACGAGTCTGACATGGGAGCCTTTTCAACGAATAGAAATTTCACTTCTCTTCAACAAATGAATGAACTGATTTTGTTGCAGATGAAGTTTGTTGCACGTACAAAATTTGCCCGCATTTTACACCGATGAGGCGGCTATGTCTGCGCTATGCGCTAATTGCGATTTTCTTGCGTTAAATCAAGTGTAAGCTGTCGCGCATGCCCCTAATACCACTCACTTAAAAATAGCTTTTTTGGACAGCTAGCCTTAGAATCGTTGTTAAAACGCAGTCAGCGGTGAATATCAAAAAGGCTTGCAGGCGAATTGGCAAATATTCGTCGTTTGGTCGGTGTAATTTATCTATACATGTTACATGCAGAGTCAATTCGAGCTTTTTTGATATTCACAACAGTATGGAGACAATGATGTCGGATCAAGAAGTAAAGACTGAATCACGGATATTTCCCCCACCAGCGGAGTTCGTTGCCAAGGCAGCGATTTCTGGTATGGATGCGTATCATGCGCTCTGCGCTGAAGCCGCTGCCGACTATGAAGGTTTTTGGGCAAAACTAGCCCGAGAAAATCTACATTGGCATAAGCCCTTCACCACTACATTGGATGAATCCAACGCACCAATGTACAAATGGTTCGACGACGGCCTACTCAATGTGTCTTACAACTGCCTCGATGTGAATCTACAAAAAGGCTTGGGCGATAAAGTCGCGGTTATTTTTGAAGCCGATGGCGGCGATGTGACCAAAGTCAGCTACAAAGAATTGCATGCCAAAGTCTGCCAATTCGCCAATGGCTTGCGCTCTCTGGGGGTAAAAAAGGGTGATCGTGTTGTCATCTATATGCCGATGTCGGTCGAAGGTGTGGTAGCGATGCAAGCCTGTGCCCGTATTGGCGCCACTCATTCTGTCGTGTTCGGTGGCTTTTCAGCTAAATCTCTACAAGAACGTATCGTTGACGTTGGTGCGACATTGGTGATCACGGCTGATGAACAAGTGCGTGGTGGTAAACATTTGCCTTTGAAATCTATTGTCGATGAAGCTCTAGCTCTAGGTGATTGCGAAAAAGTTTCTAAAGTTGTTGTCTATAAACGCACAGGTGGCAATGCGCCGTTCAATGCGGAACGCGATTTGTGGATGCATGAATTGGTTGCGAATCAGGCGACTGAGTGCGAGCCAGAATGGGTCAACGCGGATCATCCTCTGTTTATTCTTTACACCTCCGGTTCAACTGGTAAGCCGAAAGGCGTGCAACATTCTTCAGGCGGTTATTTATTGTGGGCGATGCTCACGATGAAGTGGACTTTCGACATTAAGCCTAGTGACGTGTTCTGGTGTACAGCGGATATCGGTTGGGTCACTGGCCATACTTACATCACGTATGGCCCATTAGCGATGGGAGCGACGGAAATCGTTTTTGAAGGGATTCCAACGTATCCCAACGCAGGCCGTTTCTGGGACATGATACAAAAACACAAAGCGACGATTTTCTATACTGCACCAACAGCGATCCGTTCCTTGATCAAGGCAGCTGATGGCGACGCATCGATTCATCCGAAACAATATGATCTGACATCCTTGCGCTTGCTTGGCTCGGTTGGTGAACCGATCAATCCTGAAGCCTGGATGTGGTACTACCGCAATATCGGAGGCGAGAAATGTCCTATCGTCGATACCTTCTGGCAAACCGAAACGGGTGGTCACATGATCACACCATTACCAGGTGCAACGCCCTTGGTACCAGGTTCATGTACTTTGCCTTTGCCAGGCATTATGGCGGCGATTGTCGATGAAACTGGCGCTGATCTGCCAAACGGGCAGGGCGGTATCTTGGTGGTGAAACGGCCATGGCCTTCGATGATACGTAATATTTGGGGTGACACCGAACGCTTTAAGAAGAGTTACTTCCCTGAAGAGTTAGGTGGCACAACTTATCTGGCGGGTGACGGCGCGATTCGTAATAAAGATACGGGTTACTTCACGATTACCGGTCGTATTGATGACGTGTTGAACGTCTCCGGTCACCGCATGGGTACGATGGAAATCGAGTCCGCCTTGGTTGCAAATCCACTAGTGGCCGAGGCTGCGGTGGTCGGTAAGCCAGACGATACAACAGGCGAAGCGATTTGTGCTTTTGTGGTATTGAAGCGCAGTCGCCCAACTGGTGAAGAAGCGAAACAAATTGCCTTGGAGCTGCGCAATTGGGTAGCGAAAGAAATCGGCCCGATCGCCAAGCCAAAAGAAATTCGTTTTGGCGATAATTTGCCAAAAACACGCTCAGGCAAAATCATGCGTCGTTTATTACGTGTGTTGGCGAAAGGCGAGGAAATTACGCAAGATATTTCTACCTTGGAAAATCCGGCGATCCTCGATCAGCTCAAGCAAGCGCAATGACGAGTTTAGTATGGGCGCAGTGAGAAATTAGTCATGTTCAAGAAAAAGGCTTTGTCGACGACAAAGCCTTTTTTGTTGGCGCTTTATGAAATTGAGCGAATTTTGTAATCGATGAAACTGTTTTCTGATCGACGTTTCACGGT
>CAYXJI010000405.1:0-963 GCA_964465175.1 uncultured Burkholderiaceae bacterium
GTACTTCAACCGGAGTTTCAGGAAGCGCTAAAGGCGCGGCCTGACGCACCGTCATATCCCAGACCTCCGCATCCACCGCAGTTGACTCCTGACTTTGCCACTGCACCCCTATCCACAGAAAGGCCAACAAAAACAAGTGGACGAGCGCGGCCAAGCCCAATGACTTCCATTCGGAATCATCTCGCTGTATCACTTTTGACATCTGGTTGTAAGTAAATTCTGTCATCACTTCTTCAAACAAATTGGTGCACGGAATACACCTTAAATTTTATGTTACTACGGATCAAACAGCGCGTGATTATAAACCCACTTCTTTAAGAAAAAGCAAAATAGCCCGCTCCCTAGTTAAACGAAAATTTGTATTTCATATCGACCGAATTATCCGTACCGAAACTACCTATCATGCGTATCCTGCGCGTGAGCTGCCAACTCAGTTTTAAAGCGCCGCTCGCATCTGACACGCCGCGTTCGACCGACAGCACTAAACCTGGGCGTAGTCGGCGGCCTATGCGCACCACTCTATCATTCGAGGAGGCGCCCACTTCGGTGCCGCCCGCGACGGTTTGACTAGGCAATTTAGATGCTCCGCCATTTTCTGATGGCCCTATACTAAATTCATCAAAACCTAAACCTTGCACTAATTCTTTGGGAATATTGCGACTACCATCACCACCAAAAATCGCCCCAGCCGCCGAAAGCAGCAAAGAAGCATCCGCACTCCCCGCCTGATCGGCATCACGCCCCAAGACTAACCATGAAATTTTCTCACTATCGGGCACGTTCGGTTCAGACACCAAACGCACCACGGGATTGGCCACGGTACCTGTCACATCTACGCCCGCTTCCACCGCCAAGCCCTTACGCAATGCACGAATATTCAGCGATGGATTACCCGGTGAGCCTTGAAAATTCAAAATACCGCGTTCAATCTCTAATTGCTGACCGTAACCCTCATATTGGCCA
>CAYXJI010000405.1:973-3417 GCA_964465175.1 uncultured Burkholderiaceae bacterium
CAATAGGTTGAACAATTGCCACATGATATGCACTGGCCACCATTCGTGGTAATCGACCCACTCGCATGCACCGGTGAGCTATCCGTGCCACGCAGGCGCAAGGTGCCGCTTAAAGCGGTATTTAAACCACGTCCGACAAAGACAAAGCGCGGTCCCATATCAATGTGCAAATCAAATTTTGTCCGAAGACCAGTCTTAGCAGCCTCTTTTTCCAACTTTGATTGTTCCTCGTCTTCGAGTTTAATGCCGCGAGAAACCAGCACATCACCAGACAGGCTAGGTGGCGGCATTTTGGGCAACTTAAAATAAGCAGCATCGGCTTTCAACTTGCCGACCAAGGCCCAAACATTATCGACTTGTGTCATATTGGCTTGACCACTCACCACCAACCAACGATCTTTGCGCTGCAATCAAGGAAAGGCTTGCCAATTGGCCTCAATCGCCCCCTTCTGCGTGCGCCAATTGATTTCGCCTGAAGCTTTAAACTCACCTTGATTGCCTAGCCATTTCAGGTCTTGAAACTGCTCTTGCTTAGGCACAAACGCAATCTTGTTCGAGAAGCGCAATTGGGTGAGCTTTAAAGTCTCCTCGCTCAACTCAGCCTTGAGCTCGCCATTGGGAAACAGCAAGCCCTCGGAGGCAAAGGCAAACTCCAAACCCTTGCCTTCGATTGTGGCTTTGTACAAAGGTTTTTCAACGCTGCCGGAGAATGTGGCATCGGCATTGAGTGCGCCCTTCAAGGAAAATTCAGCGCTAAACTGACTCGCTAACCACTGCAATTCAGGAACACTGGCCTGCAGTTGTCCTTGCAGCGGCGCATCCGAAGACAAAGTCCATTTATCGCCTACTTTGCGAATTTGCGTCTCTAGCTTGGCGCGCCAGGTACCTAAGCGTGAACCTGTCGATTGCAATTGCACGCGCACACGCTCAGCATCACTGCCCGCTAACAGGCCGGCCGAATTGATCGACAATTGCAAATCACTCAGTCCTAGCGGCATTCTTTGACCCGTGCCATCGCCATCAAAGACAAATAGGTCGCCTTGCTGACGTTGTAGATTGAGTGTGGCGCGAAGATGATCTTTCAATTGCACATCCCATTGCACGCCCAGTTTTAAATCACCGCCAAAACGCTCCTGCGGATGCAGCAACTGCACCAGCGCGATCACAGGTACCGCATCAAAACTGCCTTTACTCACCAAGGATTGCGGCGTCCATTCCAGGCTTTGAATGGCGAGCTGTCCCAAACCGCCAGCAAACTTAGCTGCGCCTAGGCTCACTCTTTCACGACTCAATTCCAGCGGCATCGCTGCGAGCAAACTTAAATCTGCAGTGGAATGGTCTAGCTCTGGATTTAGTGCAGCCTTGCTGGCAAATTTATCCGTCAACTTGGTCAAACCATACGCCTGAAATTGCGCCAACTGCCCGCGCCAAATCGGCGCATCGAGGCGTTTTAAATCCAGGCCACCACTTGCTTGCAGCGCCAGACGCCGGGTCGGCGTCAAGCGGGCTGCCACTGAAATTTGGTGCGACTCGCGCTGACCTTGTACTTGCACATTGAGCTGCTCTAGCCAATCTTGGCGCTGAGATTTGGGCACGACTTGTGCGCTCTTCGCCTTCGTTGTTTGTGCTTGAATTTCACTCACTATTTGCATCGCCGACAGCTTGACATCGATCGCTGCGTTGGCAGCCGTACCGAGTGTAAAGTCGCTATTCAATTGGCCGATTTGTACACCGCCAGGCAATTTCAGCTGTTCTGCAGCGAGCGTGCCTTTGGCGATTAAAGCGTTTAACTTGCCTTTTAAATCGAGCTTGAGATTTGCTTTACCACCCATCGCAAATCCCGTGACGGTTTCGAACAGTGCTAAATTTTCAGCCTGCAAGTGCATTTGCACAACATCATTCTCGGCACCTAATTTCCCTTGCGCCGTGAATTCATTGGCGCCCCATCCTAGGCGTAATTGGTCTAACTTGAGTGCCGCATTTTGCTGCCCAGCTTGCTTCCAACTGAGGTCCGCAACACCATTGAGTTTTTGCTCTGCCAACTCGCCAGAGAGCGAGGGAAGCTGTAACTGCATCTGCAACATAGGAGAGAGATTGCCACTCGCCGTCATTTCAGCGTCAATCCGCCCCACTGGCAAGTTACCCCACTGTGCGGGATTAAATTGTTCTAGCTTTGCTTGCATTTTGAATGCCTGCGTGGCCTCAAAGTCCACTTCTGCACTACCCGAAAAACGTGATTGATCTGCTAGCAATTCAAATTTTTTCAAACTCAGCTTGCCACTTTCGCCGCGTTGATTCCACACAAAATTCGCATCCGCATTGAGGCTCGCGCGCGGATCGTTCAGTTGCGCTTGAAAATCTAGCCTACGATTCGACTTGCTTTGCAATTCCAATTTACCTTTGATGCGCGTGGTACGCAATCGGCTATCAATCTGCATCAAATC
>CAYXJI010000406.1:0-3408 GCA_964465175.1 uncultured Burkholderiaceae bacterium
CAGTCAGCGATCAATCATCATCACCAGAAAGATTTTTGCGAGAAATTTGTTCCAACTTTCCTTTGAGCGGATAATGCGGTCTTTCTCGTTCAAAGTATTCAAAAGCCGTGGCATCTTCTCTCGCTGATCAAATCAATAATTTATTACCACAAACACAATGCACAAAATGTGGCTATCCCGCATGTCAGGCGTATGCCACTGCGATTGCCGATGGCGCCGCTAGTTATAACCAGTGCCCGCCCGGCGGACAAGAAGGCATTAAAAAGCTCGCCGATCTCCTAAGCAAAGAAAGTCTGACATTAAATCCCAGTCATGGCACAGAAAAACCGCGCACCGTCGCCTTTATTGAAGAAGCGACATGCATAGGCTGCACGTTATGCATACAAGCCTGTCCGGTCGATGCCATCATGGGTGCAAACAAGCAAATGCATACCGTCATCCCCGATTTATGCACGGGCTGCGATTTATGCGTAGCGCCCTGCCCCGTCGATTGCATCATCATGTTACCGACTGCTAGCTCAACAACTGGTTGGCAAGCGTGGTCGCAAGAACAAGCAGATGGTGCTAGGCAGCGTTATCAGCAAAGAGAACAGCGCTTGATTCGGGAAAAGCAAGAAAACGAAAAACGCCTGCTGGCGAAAGCGCATGAAAAACTTAAACTCGTCTCACTAGAGGCCGCAGAAACGCAAGCTGAGCTGGACGAAAAAGAACGCAAGAAAAAAGTCATCGCCAATGCCATTCTGCGGGCCACCGCCAAAAAAGATGCGTCAAGCAAGTAAGTTATGAAGACTCTCGGATTACTATGAATGCCAACAAACGCCTAGAAATATTCACCCGCTTGCGTGCGCAAAATCCGCATCCAACCACAGAGCTAGAATATACAACACCATTTGAATTGCTGATTGCGGTTTTATTATCGGCTCAAGCAACCGACGTCTCTGTTAATAAAGCAACCAAACGTCTCTACCCTATCGCGAACACGCCACAGAAGATAGCTGATTTAGGTGTTGACGGCTTAATTCCCTACATACAAACGATAGGTCTATTTCGCACCAAATCGAAGAATACGATCGAGACTTGTCGCATCTTATTGGCGCAACACCAAGGTGAAGTACCGCGCACCCGCGAGGCACTAGAGGCTTTACCAGGAGTAGGCAGAAAAACCGCTAACGTGGTGCTGAATACCGCTTTTGGCGAACCGACTATCGCGGTCGACACACATATTTTTCGCGTCTCGAATCGCACTGGCATTGCACCGGGCAAAAACGTCGATATCGTGGAGGAAAAACTCTTAAAGTTTGTGCCGAAGGAATTTAAGTTAGACGCCCATCACTGGCTGATTTTACACGGTCGCTACACCTGCATCGCCCGCACACCCAAATGCTGGAATTGCATGATTGCGGATTTGTGCGAATTCAAACAAAAAACGCCCTTACCAGATAATGTGTAAGAGCGTTTTCGGATCACGAATACTAATTTTGATTACATTAAACGATTTGGCAAGCCTCATCAAAATCTAAGCGTGGTGAACGCGGGAATAATTTTTCCGCATCGCCATAGCCAATACTGCACACAAAATTCACTTTCACTGCCGTGTCAGCAAAAAAAGCGGCGTTGATTTTATCGACATCAAACCCTGACATCGGGCCGCAATCCAAACCTAAAGCGCGCGCCGCCATCATCATGTAAGCACCTTGCAAACTAGAGTTTCTAAACGCGGTCGCTTCAATATTTGCTTGATTACCTTCAAACCAAGAACGTGCATCCGGCGCATGAGGAAATAATTTAATTAATTTTTCATAAAACGCCAAGTCCATGCCGATGATCACGGTCACTGGCGCTTGGCGAGTCTTTGCAGCATTACCCGGTGACATACACTCGACCAGCTTTTCTTTTTGCTCCGCAGATTTCACAAACACAAAGCGCGCTGGGCAGGAATTAGCCGATGTCGGCGCCCATTTCATCGCATGATAAATCGCCTGAATTTGCTCATCACTCACCGGCTTATCTAGCCAGACATTATGAGTACGTGCAGAAGCGAATAATAGGTCTAGAGATTCTTGATTTAACATGTGACACCACCTTAAATGATTGAAGTCGCGATGATAACCGAAAAATAATTTTCCTTCACGGGCGGAAACATCGATGGCACAACAGATCAAGCAAATTCCCAGTAAAATGTCACACGCTCAGGAAATTCAACTAGCGCCACTCACTCAAACCAGCAAAACAAGCTCACAACATGTTTAATCCCAGTCAAGACGATGTACGCCGTTTTTTTTGCGAGACTTTTCGCAAATATCACGCCAAAGAAATTCTCACACCGCTAGAAACCATCGCCGCTGATTGGATTTCTCAACATCCCGAATACGCCGATGATTTTCGCGATGTCGAAGCTGCATTGCAACGTAACTACAGTGTGGACTCAGGCAAAACCAATCCCTTTCTACATCTTTCTATGCACCTCACTATCGCAGAGCAAGTCACCATCAATCAACCGCAAGGTGTGCGCATCGCCTATGAAACTTTGGCGCACAAGAAAAATTCTATTCATGAAGCCCATCACGAAATGATGGAATGCTTAGGTGAGATGATATGGAATTCTCAACGCAATGGCACGCCACCGGATGGCGAAGTCTACCTCTCGTCATTGATGCGCAAGGCTGGCAAATAAAAATGCGAGCAATAAAAAAGCCACGAAATTTCGTGGCTTTTTTTTCGACAGAATTCATAGTCCGAAGTCAATAAAAATTACTTCTTCAAAACCAAACTGCCTTTCAAACTCGCTAAATAGGCGGCGATATTTTCGATGTCGGCATTACTCAATGCTTTAGCTTGCGCTTCCATAATCGCATTGCTACGACCTGAAGTACCTACCGCGCCGCGCTGATACGATTTCAAAGCTTGTACCAGATAATCTTTATGTTGACCCGCTAATTTTGGATAACTGGGATCGATAGGCTCATTGTAATTTGCACCGTGACATGAAGCACAGTTAAATTTTGTAGCAGCGACCTTGCCAGCTTCGATATTACCAGCGGCGAAAGCACTAGCAGAGAATGTCAGCGCAGAGGCAACTGAAACGACTAAAGCGATTTTTTTCATCATGATCCTCAGCTTATTTTGATTGTGCGTTTTGTTGTGAATAATAGGCCGCCAAATCAGCAATATCCTGATCACTCAAGCTACCAGCAATACCGCGCATCGATGGATGTTTGCGGTCACCTTTACGGTAAGCTTTCAAAGCGTTTTCTATGTATTTAGCAGACTGACCGCCTATCATAGGCACTTGATACACCTCAGGGAAAGTCGCCTTGTAACCTGGAATAGCATGGCAACCTATACACATCGCCACTTTGTTTTCTGCGGCTTTCGCGAACAGACAAGAATTTGAATTGGACTCGATGA
>CAYXJI010000407.1:0-3404 GCA_964465175.1 uncultured Burkholderiaceae bacterium
CGCCGCCATTTTGCTCTTCGATCGGTTTCAAAACGCTGTCACACACCACGTCCACACCACAAATGTCGAGTCCTATCATCTGCGCTGCTGCTACAGCGCGAGCCGCGACTTCAGGATGGACATCGTCCGTTACATCTGTGGCTGAGCCACCTGTGGATAGATTGGCGTTATTGCGCAGCACGACACGGGTTCCTTTGTTAGGGACGGTGTCCGCGGTATAGCCTTGTTTTGCCAAACTAGCCAAAGCGATGTCATCGAAGCGAATTTTAGTCAGGGAAGTGGCATGGCCACTGCCGCGACGCGGATCTTTGTTGACCTGTTCGACTAATTCACGTACAGAGTGGGTGCCATCGCCAACGACCTGAGGTGGATCGCGTCGCGCTGCTGCGACCAATTTGTTACCAACCACGAGTAAGCGAAAATCATTGCCAGGTAAATAGCGTTCGACCAATATATCATCGCGAAATTCCTTGGCGGCGAGATAGCCCGCTTCGAGTTGTTCGCGTGTCGTGACGTTGACAGTCACCCCTTTACCTTGATTGCCATCTTTGGGTTTGACGACGACAGGTAGTCCAATTTCCAAGGCGACATTCCAAGCATCTTCGATGTCGACAGCGGTACGACCTAGAGGTACAGGCACACCTGCAGCATCGAGCAATTTTTTCGTCAGCTCTTTATCTTGCGCGATAGCTTCTGCAATAGCGCTAGTGCCATCCATTTCGGCCGCTTGAATTTTACGTTGTTTGCTGCCCCAGCCAAAGGTGACTAAGCTACCACTAGTTAGACGGCGATAGGGAATATTGCGAGCCACCGCCGCATAGACGATGGAGCCAGTGGAAGGCCCTAAGCGTAAGTCTTCATCGAGATCGCGCAGCTGATTTAACGCGGAGGGTAGATCAAAGCTTGTGTTCTCTAAAGCGGCTTTGCATAACTGTTCCGCTAGTTCAATCGCGAGGCGACCTACGTCTTCTTCTGAATATTCGACAACCACTTGAAAAATACCGTGTTCCAAAGTTTGCGTCGAGCGGCTGAAGGTCACTGGACAACCTGCTTGTGCTTGCAATGCCAATGTTGCTAGCTCAAACACGCGTGCTAAAGGTATTGCATCGTCGTGCCCAGTTGCTTGTAGTGGGCCGATCTCTGGAAATAGGGCGCGCAGACGTGTTTCAAAATCTGGTAGCGCATTGATTGATAATTCCTCTGGTGTACAGCGAACAATCGCTTCAACCGCCGTATGATGGCTCCAGAGGTTAGGGCCTCGCAATGCCCTGATTCGTGAAACTTCCATAAACCTTTATCCTATCTACTGGCACGTGGCCAAAAATGTCTACGATTTTAGTTCTGAGATGACTCGCTCTCCATCGAAAGCGAGTGCTTTATCACGAACTCAATATTGTTTTTTTGGTGGGTTAGAATCGAAATTGCGCAATGCCGCGACGATTAAATCTGTTTCGACTCCTAAAGCCCAAGCCGCGGCAATCGCTGCCATGATGGCTTCAGGCTGTTCTGCTTTGCTAGTCTTTAGTGAAGATAAAGCGAGCAAGCGAAGTTCGTCATTGCCTGTTGCTAGCGTGATCTGTTCATCTTGTAAAAATACTGCACGCTTGCCACTTGCTAAGTGGGCTGCTAATGCTGCGTTTTGTTTCGATTTTGCATAGTAAATGACCTCACCATCAGACAATTCTGCCAAGTCTTGGGCTTGTTCAATTTCCGCATTGATCACGGCGCAGCCGCTAGGAAGCACGACATCGACTTGCGAGCGCATTACTTTAAACATTTGCTCGGCTTCGGTGATGTAGAAATCAGAGAGCTGTTCAAATCCCGCCAAATCTGTTATCACGCCGACCGCACATTTGTCATACGCCAATCCGTCAGCCAAGATGTGCCGTGCATTGGTTTCGAAGACCGCCGCTTGTACATTGCGGTTGAGGAGCAAGCGTTGTCCGGCGTTCCAAGAAGTGCAATCTGTTTTGACGACTTGACGTTGATCGAGATAGAGTCCGTCAGCGCAAGCAACGCCAGAATACTGACCACTCATGCTGAGCATGCTGGAAATTAAGCGCGAAATTAAACTGGTGCCTTGACTGCCGGCGACACCAACGATAGGGATGCGGCCATTGTCAACTGGGCCAAATAAATGTTTGATGATGGCAGAGCCGATGTCACGTGGTTTGCCAACCGCAGGTTTTAAGTGGGACAGCAAGCCGGGGCTAGCATTGACTTCGATAATCGCGCCACGTTGCTGTTCTAAAGGTTTTGAAATATCTTCGCACACTAAATCGATGCCTGCGATATCGAGGCCAACGATGCGTGTTGCTAACGCGGCGATACGCGCGATGTCAGGGTGAACTTCATCTGTGACATCGATGGCGACGTTGCCATTGTGTTGAATCAACACTTTTTGTTTGTCGGTGGGGACTGATAGCGCATCCATGCCTTGGCGTTGCAGCTCTAAAATAATTTCTGCGCTTTCGTCAGCTTTGACTAAGCCCAGCGGGAATTCTTCAGTCTCGCCGCGACGCGGATCAATGTTTATTTGTTGCGCGACTAATTCGTTAATGTTTGATTTTCCGTTGCCAACGATCCACAACGATTCACCTTTAGCCGCAGCCACTAATTCATTGCCAACGACCAATAAGCGATGCTCGTTGCCCGTAATATAGCGCTCAACGATGACGCTTTTGCTATCACCTTTGCGGGCGGCCAATTCGTAAGCCGCAATCACTTCTGCTTCGGTCATGAGATTTAAAGTCACGCCACGACCATGATTGCCGTCGTAGGGTTTGATGACGACCGGTAGACCGATATCTTGGGCTTCTTCCCATGCTTCTTCAGCGCTGCGAACTAAACTACCTTCGGGCACCGGGACGCCGCACGCTTTTAGCAGCGACTTGGTCATATCTTTGTCGCTAGCGATACTCTCGGCGATGGCGCTGGTTCTATCGGTTTCGGCGGTCCAAATGCGGCGTTGTGCAGCGCCATGCCCCAGTTGCACCAAATTGCCTTCCGTTAGGCGTATTGACGGAATATTACGATCGGTCGCTGCATCGACGATGTGTGCTGTGCTCGGGCCTAGGCATAAAGCGTCAACCAGCTCACGTAAGCGATCGAGTTCGGCGTCAAAATCGTAGGATTGATTTTCAATCAAGGTCATTAACAGATCGCGCCCCATCTTCAGGGCAGCACGACCGACTTGTTCTTGGCGAGTGCGGAAGGCCATCTTGTAGACGCCTTCTACATGGGTAGAGCGGGTTTGCCCAAAGCCTGTCCGCATGCCAGCCATATTCTGTAATTCTAAAACCACATGTTCCAAAATATGGCCAACCCATGTGCCTTCTTTTAGACGCTCCAGAAAGCCGCCAATTTCACCGACACCACAGCGATGCTGTAGCAAACCGGGCAGA
>CAYXJI010000408.1:0-3389 GCA_964465175.1 uncultured Burkholderiaceae bacterium
TGCGCTTGCTACGGCCTTGCACTTTTTCAATCGCCGTAAGGAGCGCCGCACCTTGCCCCATACCTTGTGCATCGATAATTGAAAAGCCGCTAGCCCATTGCGGATTGAGTAAAAGAAAATCACAGATTTCTTCGGTAAGACTGAGCGGAATCGCCAGCGTTAGCATACTGTCCATGCTATCCATAGTGTCCATATGATGATGCGTAGAAGTATTAGTCATGCTGATCACCTGCAGTTGATTCTGTGTTGGTATTGGCATTGGTATTGGCACTCGCGCGCGCTGATTCTGGTGGAGCAATACCAAAGCGTTTAAACAAAATAGGCAACAAGATGAGTGTCAAACTAGTCGCCGATAACAAGCCACCGATGACAACAATCGCAAGTGGTCGTTGAATTTCTGAACCTGGTCCGGTTGCGAGTAATAAAGGAATTAAACCGAAAGCGGTGATGCTGGCAGTCATCATGACCGGCCGGAAGCGGCGCAAAGCACCTTCTGATACCACCTCATCAATCGGCACACCACGCGCGACTAATTGGTTGAAATAGGTAATCATCACCAAGCCATTCAAGACCGCGATACCCATGAGTGCGATAAAGCCGACCGAGGCCGGTACTGATAAATATTCGCCAGTCACTGCCAATGCAATCACGCCACCTAACATCGCGAATGGAATGTTCACAAACACCAAGACGGATTGACGGACGGTGCCGAGTGTGGCGAATAGTAAGAAGAAAATCAAAGACAGGGCAATCGGTACTACCACCCCAAGACGCGCTGCTGCGCGTTGTTGATTCTCAAATTGACCACCCCAAGAAAGGCGATATCCTTCCGGCAATTTGATCTGTGCCGCGACTTTGGCTTTGGCTTCATCAACAAATCCAACCAAATCACGACCGCGGACGTTGGCGCGTACTACGACCACGCGTGAGGAATTTTCGCGTTCAATTTTGACTGGCCCATCAACCATTTTTAGTTCGGCGACTTGACTTAAGGCGACCGAAGTACCGTCTGCGATGGGCAGGCGGATTTGTTGAAATAGGTCGGCCGACATTTGCAAATACGAGCTACCACGCAGTAGCAAAGGAATACGACGACCATCTTCAATCACGATGCCAGATTGGCGTCCCTCAACCATGGTGCGTAAATCGTGCTGAATCTGGTCAACGCTTAAACCAAGTCGACCAGCAGCCTCTTGGTTGATATCGACCTGTAAATATTGCACGCCACTATTTTTGATCGTTAGAACGTCTTCACTACCTTGTATGCCTTCCACCGTTTTAACGACGCTGTCTGCAAGTTTCGCCAGTGTCTGGTTATTGCTGCCATAAATCTTAATCGCCAGATCGCCACGCACACCAGATAACATTTCTGAGGTGCGCATTTCGATAGGCTGTGTGAAGCTGAAATTGACACCAGGGAATTCCGCCGTGACGGCGCGTAATTGATCGATTAAGGCTTCTTTGCTTTTGCTTTTCCATTCAGCATGGGGTTTCAACACCAAAAAGGTATCGGTCTCGTTCAGACCCATGGGATCTAAACCCAATTCATCAGAACCAACGCGGGCAATCACATTGAGCACATCAGGTACGGTTTCCAAGATCCGTTTTTGAATTGCCATGTCTAATTTTGTTGACTCATCCAAATTCACCGAAGGGAGCTTTTCAATCTGCATAATGATGTCGCCTTCATCCAAACTTGGCATGAAAGACTTGCCGATGAAGGGGAATAAAGCGGCGGTGACGATTAAAGCGACCACCGATGCCAGCATGACTTTTTTCGTGTTTTGCAGCGCTAGCGTCAGTAATTTTTTATACACTGCTTCTAGCTTACGTACTAACCATGGTGGTTCATGATGTGCTTGTCCCATCATGAACGACGCTAAGACCGGGATCACCGTGAGCGATAAAATTAAAGATGCGGCGATCGCAAAAGTGATCGTCATCGCCACTGGCGCAAACAACTTGCCTTCTAAACCTTGTAGCGATAATAGCGGTAAGAATACGATCATGATGACCACCATACCAGCGGTTACTGGCACAGCGACCTCGCGTACGGCACGATAAATAATATGCAGTTTAGAAAAATTGGGGCGCTCTTTATCAGCGCTATGGGCCTCAATGTTTTCAACTACCACCACAGCGGCGTCAACTAACATACCAATCGCGATGGCGAGACCACCTAATGACATTAAGTTGGCGCTAAGTCCAAATTGTCGCATCAATAAAAAGGTGCCGAGCGCGGCCAGTGGCAGAATGCACGCAACCACTAAGGCGGAACGCACATTCCCCAAAAATAGATAAAGCAAGATCACCACTAAGATCGTCGCTTCCGCTAATGCTTTGGTGACAGTATTCACTGCGCGTTCAACTAAGTTACCACGATCATAGAAGGGCTTGATAGTCGTACCTTGTGGCAGCGTTTTTTCTATGAGTTTGAGACGTTGGTTAACCTGTTCAACTACTTTTTGTGCATTGGCGCCACGCATTCCCAAAATCAGGCCCTCAACCGCTTCACTTTTGCCGTCTTTCGTCACGCTGCCGTAGCGGGTTAATTGACCGATCGTCACCGTCGCGACATCACCAATTCTTACCGCAATACCACCGCGTTGATCAATCGTAATCGCACGCACATCAGCTATGCTGCGAATGCTACCGTCACTGCGTACCAGCAAGGATTCTTCGCCGCTATTCAAACGACCTGCACCATCATTGCGATTATTACTCTCTAGCGCATCTTGTAATTGTTGCAGAGACACCTTGCGCGCCGCTAAGGCAACTGGATCGGGAATGACTTCGAAGCTTTTGACTAGACCGCCTAAAGTATTGACGTCTGCCACGCCCGGAATGTTGCGTAGCTGCGGGCGTACTGTCCAATCAAGTAAGGTGCGTTTTTCCATCAAGGACAATGGACCTTCGATGGTAAACATGAAGATTTCACCTAGCGGTGTCGTGATTGGCGCTAGACCGCCACTGACCGAAGCTGGTAAATCTTTCAGTACACCATTTAAGCGCTCATTGACTTGCTGGCGCGCCCAATAGACGTCGGTGCCATCTTCAAAATCCAAGGTAATATCGGCCAGCGCATATTTGGATTGCGAGCGCAAAATCACTTGGTGCGGAATGCCGAGTAGTTCTTGTTCTATCGGGGCGACGATGCGCGTTTCCACTTCTTCCGGCGTCATGCCAGGCGCCTTCATGATGAGTTTTACCTGTGTACTCGATACGTCGGGAAAGGCGTCGATGGGGAGATTATGAAAAGCTTGAAAGCCAGCCGCAATCAAGACGACCGTAATAACGAGAACCAATAGTCGTTGAGCTAAGGAAAAGGCGATAAGGCGCGCTAACATTATTTCTTCTCACTTGCTGAAGCTGCATTCTGAGTTGCAGGC
>CAYXJI010000409.1:0-3386 GCA_964465175.1 uncultured Burkholderiaceae bacterium
CGACAAAGACAGTGCTTGAGCACCTTAGTTTAGCTAAGGTCGGCCACAACGACGCTTGGGCTGTTTTGCGTGAGCCCTAATTAAATTTTCTTGTCATTTTTCCTAATATTAAGTATCGTTACTGAAATTAACTCTTATTTCTTAAACCTTCACCTGTGGAAAAATATGCGCAATCTCTTTCGCTGTTTAGCAGCAACATTCCTCGTCTTCGCGACGCTACAAAACGCCTTAGCTGGTGTCACGACGAATCAAGACATCATTAAATTACTCGAAGCAAAGATGCCAGAAGACGTGATTATTCAGGCGATCGCCAATGGCCCCAATAAATTCGACACCTCACCGGCCGCCTTGATCAAACTGCGAGAAAAAGGCGCCTCACCACTCATCCTCAAAGCAGTGATCAATCCAGCCGAATTTGCCAGCAAACCGAGTCCTGCGAACGCCAAAGCCACTGTCAATACAAGTAAGCCTGCCGTCAATGACAGTAGCAACCCAGAAGAAGTGACTATTGTGGTCAATGGTAGTGAGTCAAGCATGCAATACATCATTCCACAAATGCGTACTGCTAGTCGTGCTTTTGGCTTCGGTGGCGTTGCGACTTACGCCTCATTAAATAATTCCGCCGCACAAAGAAGAATTAGCGCCGCACAACCAGAATTCATCGTCTCTGTTCCCAAAAATGCACAAGCCCCTAACTATCTGACTTTGGCAAACTTTGTCATACGCGACAATGGCAATCGCGAAGTGTTAATCGGTGGTGGCTTTATGAGTTACTCCAGTGGCATCCACAAAGACCGCGTGATTCCCGTCAAAACCGAAGCATTGCCCAATCAATCTAGGGCGCGCGAAGGATTTATTCTGTATAAAGTCACACCAGAAAAAGAACTCGCCAAAGGTGAATATGCCTTGGTTTTATACACGGGCGAATTACGGGTAGCGGGATTTTTCGCGCAAGCAGCAAATAGTTATTTTGACTTTGGCGTAGATTGAACTGTGCACTAAATCTTTCGTAGAACTATAAAAAACGCCGCATGCTAAAAAATAGATGCGGCGTTTTTTATAAGTTACGACTTGAAAGCGCTAGCACTATTTGCTTTGCACTGAGTTCATGCACAAGTAAACGTGACGGCCTTAGCTCTGCAATGCTAAACGATAAAACTTTGAATCTATCTCCATGCAAAAAAAACTGGGTGGAAGTTCAAGTTTAGGCACTTCGACAAATCCATTTTTTTCATAAAACCGATGCGCTGCTAAAAACTGGGCGGTCGTGCCCAAAAAAATATCGCTGATTTTCTTTTCTCCAGCCCACGCTAATAAGGCATTGAGTAAATGCTTGGCGACACCAAATTGCGCGCCACGATGGCTGGCTTTCACGAACATTTTCCGCAAGGCGACTTGCTGATTGCCTATATCCTTCAAGGCAATACTACCCACCACTGCGCCGTCGTCTAAGGCAATCCAAAAATTACCGCAAGCCTGCTGATAAAACTCGGGGATAGTCAATAAATCTTGCTGTGTCGCGATGCTCACTGGTAGCCCATATTCATCACGCTGGATAGGTAGAATTAAATCCACGACTGCATCGGTATATTCGGGAGAAAAACTTTGTATGTTGAGATTCACTGAAAACGTCCTTTGGAAATTCGTATGCGCTTGGCGGGATGTCATTCTACGATCAACGCAAATGGGTGGCAATGTCGTTTGGCGGCGGGAGCACTTTCAAATCAATATAAAAAGTCGACCCTACACCCGATACACTAGAAAATCCTATGCTGCCACCCATCTTTTCTATCATCGCTTTTGCCAGGCTCAAACCTAGTCCAGTACCCGCATGTTTACGAGTACCGGAACTATCTCCCTGGGTAAATTTGCTAAAAATTTGTTGCGCAAAAGCGGAGTCTATTCCAATTCCGTGGTCAATTACTTTGACTCGCACTTTGTTTTGATCTGGCTCGATGACAATATTGACTACGCCATTCGCATGTGAAAATTTAATCGCATTCGACAAGAGATTGCACAACACTTGCATGAGCCGATTGTCGTCGACGTTCACCATGATGTCCGCATATTGCGTGGTATCAAGCTGCAATTGCACTGCGAATTTTTCTGCGTAGCCCTGATTGTATTCAAGTGCCTTACACAGTTGCGCCATCAAATTGTGATTTTCCAATTTAAACAGCATGCCGCCATACTCCAATTTTTCAAAATCTAAAATGTCGTTGATTAATTGATGTAAGCGCTCCGCATTATTATTGGCCAACAAGATCAAATTCATTGCCTTCTCTGGAATGTCACCGATTGCACCACCGGCGAGTAAACCTAATGAGCCACGTATCGAGGTCAATGGTGTACGCAATTCATGCGATACGGTAGACACAAATTCGCCTTTGATCTTGTCCACGCGCTTACGTTCAGTCAAGTCATGCATCACGACGATATAAATGATCTGACTCTGCTGGGTCACTTTGGCAATCGCCAATTCCAAAAACAAGGCGCTGCCATCGGTGCGTGTTCGTTGCACTTCTTTGATGCTTCTATTGGCCGACGCCGCGCTGGTGATCAAGGCGGAGAAAGACTGTGGCGTGCCATGCTCATCACAGAAAAAACTTTCCAAAGAAGTGCCTAGCAACTGCTCACTGCGCATCCCCAAGAATTGTTCGGCAGCGCGATTGCACGAGAGAATATTGCCGCCATCCGATACCGTCAAAATACCATCCGCCGCATGTTCTAAAATCGCCAAACGATTGCCTTCACTATCTTGCAATTGCTTGGTTCTTTGTACTACCAGCGACTCTATCTGAAACGCGCGCCCGCTAATCATCAAAAAATACATGCCAACCAAGCCCGAGAACAGCATCCCGGCAACCAAAGAAATCCATGCAGCCCATGGCCGATGTGACGCCAGATACGCGTCGGAAGGGTATGCCTGCAATTCCCAGTGACGCCCGCCAAACTCGATGGCTTGCGAACTAGGCAGACCACTATTTTGTGCGCCTATCTCATCATAAAAAATATCTGGTGAGCCTTGCTTATCATCGAGGCTGGTGAGCTTGAGTTTGATATCGCGCTTGTCCTGCTCGCTTAATAACTGAAGCAACACCGCACTCGGGCGCAAGACACTGACCACCACGCCTAGCGTGGAGTCCCGTTTTCCAGTTGGTGAATGTTGATCCGCCATGGGTGAACTCGACTGCATGGCCGCAGTCACCAAGAGGACGCTCAATTGATTACTCTGCTCTTGCACTACGACGATGGGTTCGGTCACGGCTGTGCGCTGGCGAGCAACTGCGGTTTCTATACTCAGGCGTCGATTTGAACTCGAATACAAATCAAAGCCAAAAGCTTTTTCATTACCTTTGAAAGGCACGATATACAGTACGGGAAAA
>CAYXJI010000410.1:0-3377 GCA_964465175.1 uncultured Burkholderiaceae bacterium
AGCTAAACTAAGGGCACTATTGAGTAGGAAATGTAGGCGGCTTCCCTGGTGAATTAACCGGTACTTCAACTGGCGTTTCTGGCAATACCGATAAAATTGTCACTGTCACTCTTCGATTCCGAGCGCGCCCATCTATCGTATCATTTGAACCGACTGGAAATTTAGGCCCCTGCCCTACGGCGGTCATGCGATTTTCATCAACGCCATTTTCCATAAACAAACGGGCGACTCTACTTGCACGCACCGCTGACAATTCCCAATTGGAAGGAAAAGTTGAATTTTTAATCGGCACATTATCGGTGAACCCCTCTACCTGAATCGAATGATTATCAAGCCTGAGCACACTCGCAATTGCGGTCAGTGCCTCAATTGAGTCCGCATTCAATTTCGCTTCGCCTGGCGCAAACAACAAACTAGCATTAATTTCAATCGAGACGCCACGACTGGTTTGCGTGACTCTGACTTTGCCCTCACGCACCAATGGCTCTAAGGCGCTCAAGATATCCTTGGCCACCGTCGTCATTTTTTCTCGCTCTTTGCGCAAGGTCTCCACATTGCGCGGCTTAATCACTGGGAATTTTTCAAGCAAAGAATTAGCGTTCGTTTTTAACTCAGGAATGACGCCACCAGGCACAACCACGGTACCAAATGCGCCATTCAATGAAGTAGAGAGAACACGATATTTACCATCATTGACTGAGGATATCGCATACATCACAACAAAAAACGCAAACAACAAAGTCATAAAGTCGGCATAGGAGACTAACCAACGTTCATGATTGTCAGGTTCTTCAGCGTATTTTTTGCGAGCCATAGTGATCGACTTTATTTACGATGATTGGACAATCGTTCTTCTACAATGCGTGGGCTATCACCTTGCGCGATACTGAAAAATATATCAGCTAACATCTCTCTGCGCACAATCTCACGACCAACAATTTCCTTCAGTTTGTTCGCCACCGGCAGAAAAAATAAATTGGCCAATCCCACACCATAAATCGTCGCCACGAAAGCAACCGCGATACCACTACCTAATTTACTCGGGTCAGACAAATTTTCCATCACGTGAATCAAACCTAAAACCGCCCCCAAAATACCGATAGTCGGCGAATAACCACCCGCCGCATCCCAAATTTTTATCGCCTGACGTTGCTCCATTTCATAAAAAGAAATATCCACATCGAGAATGTCTTTCAGACGATCTGGATCAACACCGTCGACCACTAGCTTCAAACCTTTTTCAATAAAAGGATCTTTCGAAGAAGTGATGTAGCGCTCCAAACTCAGAAAACCTTCACGTCTAGCAACCACACTCCAAACCAATGCATCCGTCACATTTTTCTTACTTTTATCCTCGGGCATGAAGGCAATCCATTTCAGCATCTTGATGCCACGAATAAAAGTGGGTAAGCGACTTTGCAACAAGACCGCACCAATAGTGCTGACCACCACGATGACAAAAGCCGCCGGTTGCACTAATGAAGAGAGGTGACCTCCTTCCAAGACTTGCCCAGAAAGGATGCCAACAATTACTAGAATAATGCCAACTAAGCTAGCCCGGTCCACGCGCGCTCCCTTAAAGATGCCCTTAACCTCGCCACTGCCTGACTGTGCAGTTGCGAAACCCGTGACTCAGAAACTCCCATCACGGCGCCAATTTCTTTTAAATTCAACTCTTGCTCGTAATACAAACCCATCAACAATTTCTCTCGCTCCGGCAAATTATTAATGGCATACACCACCGCATCACGAAAATCTCCGTGCAACAAATCTTGCAAGGGATCGCCCGAGCGCTCATCACTGCAAAAATGGTCGAGAAAGTGCTCCTTGGTATCAGCATCATGAAAGTCTTCATAGTACAAAAGCTGATGCCCGCCGCTTTCACCCAACAACTCTTGGTAATCGAGAAGATTGAGTTTCAGATGTTTGGCGACTTCAGTTTCCATAGGCGGACGCCCCAACCTCTGCTGCAATTCATTCATGGCAGTTTCGATCTTGCGCATATTTTGGCGCACGCCACGCGGCAACCAATCACTGCTTCGCAATTCATCGAGCATGGCGCCGCGTATTCGCTGAATCGCGTAGGTCTCAAATTGTGCGCCGTGGTTTTCTTCATATCGATTGACTGCATCGAGCAGTCCTATCATTCCAGCTTGCACCAAGTCATCCACCTCAACACTAGGCGGTAAGCGTGCTTTTAATTGATAAGCCAAGCGTTTCACTAACGGAGCATGCTCAGTAAGTATCGAGTTTTTATCTGATTTACCGCTTGCTGTGTACATAAATAAGTTTATTAGTATTCCAAATACGCGCCCAAGCTTGGTTTCGAATTTACTTTAAAACCAACGCTGGCGGAAGTCACTAAGCGATCCGCCATGCGCACAAACGCATCTGCCGCCTTAGACAAAGGGAAGGCGTCGACCACTGCCCGACCCAATTGGGTTGCGCGCTTCAAATACATATCCTCAGGCACACAACCAACGAAATTCAATTCTACCGCTAGGTAACGCCGCGCAGTAGTCGCTAGATTAGAGAATACTCGCTGTGCTTGCTCTTCTGTAGCACTAGTTACCATTATGTTGTAAGAACGCCGACCAAGTCGATTGCTCAAGCGCTTAATTAAGCCATAGGCCTTAGTAATCGTTGCGGGATCGGTTGACACCTGAATCAGCATCTCGCTATCGTCAAATGAGGATAAGATAAATGCGTCATCTGAATTCAATTCACAATCTACGACCACCATATCAGATCGACTCGCCGCCTGATCAAATACTTTAGACAATTCGCGATACCCGCTTTGCGGCAATCCCAAAGATTTGGGAATAATATTGGCGACTTTGGTAATCGACATTCCTGGCGAGACCCCTTTTATTACAGCGTCCATTGTACGCTGATGTCGTGCCACCTCCAACAAGTTCTGATCAGATTTCAAATTCAACCATGCACTTAAAGTCGAGCTGCTTGATTTTGCATCAACCATTAAGGTATTTTTTCCTCTTTTCGCAAAAGTCGCAGAGAGATTTATTAAGGTGCCATTGCACTCCTCCGCTGGCAGCGCGGATAGGAAGGTGAATACGCGTAGTTTAGGCAGCTCTAGCATGCGCCGCAAGCCTTCGGCCTGATCAACATTAGCCAAGATGAACCTCCGTCTGTCCCGCGCTGATGGCAGACCCGAATGCCGCACCGCTATTCATCTTATCTTTGGCATCATTGATTGTGCTAGCTGACATCAGCAATGGCAGTTCTTCATTCTCGAATTTGTACGCGGAAGTCTCTCGTTTGAGCTTAAAGGCACGTTCAACTAGATATTGCTTATTCGCGACATGTAAATCTTCTGGCACACGCTGACCACTTGCGACATAATAAATATTTAATTT
>CAYXJI010000411.1:0-723 GCA_964465175.1 uncultured Burkholderiaceae bacterium
ATTGAATAACGACGTTGACAATCAATCCGAAATCAAAACCCCTCAGCCTTGAGGGGTTTTTGATTTCTCAGTTCCAAACATTCATTTCACAAACTCGAAAAATCATCCCGGCAATTTCCAATCAAAACGCACTGCCATTAAACGCAAGAATAAAGTCACGGCAATCCCGCTAATGACTGCAAATAGCTCAGTCGTCCCAAGCAAGGCAAAACTCAGATAAGCCCAGCAGCCCAAAAAGGCGCAGGTCGCATAGAGTTGACCACGTCGAAACACCATGGGAATTTCATTACAAATCACATCGCGCAATACGCCTCCGAAAATGCCGGTGATCACGCCCATCATTACGCACACGAATAAAGGCATTTTCATCCCATACGCTAAAGAAGCGCCACCTACGCTAAACAAACCTAATCCCAAAGCATCGGCATAGAGAATCACACGTTCAGTCACGACCTGACGTAGATGACGAAAAAATGGGGATACCAAAAGACAAAAAACAAATACCAAGCTTGGGTATTCGTAATTTTCTATCCAAAACAAAGGTCGCCTATCCAACAAAATATCGCGCACCGTACCGCCGCCAAAAGCCGTGATAAATGCCACCGTGAACACACCAACCAAATCCATCTTCTTACGCCGCGCCTCGACCAAACCCGAGCTGGCAAAGACAAAAACACCTATCACTTCAACCGCGTGAAGCACGGTGCTCATCCCAGCGTGTAT
>CAYXJI010000411.1:745-3373 GCA_964465175.1 uncultured Burkholderiaceae bacterium
CATGATTTTATTGTATAATCGCGGGCTTAGCTTGATGCTAAGAAACATTTAATCTGATTTAACCTAGGCAAGTGATAAGCAATCGGGTCAAGAAGCAAGACGACCGCCGAAGTGCGTATTGGCTACCAAACTATTTTTGAGGCAAGCATGAGAGACGGTATCCACCCAAACTATCGTGAAGTTTTGTTCCACGATGTATCTAACGATTTTAAATTCATCACACGTTCTACGATCAACACACGTGACAAGATGGAATTTGAAGGTAAAGAATATCCATTAGTCAAGATCGAGGTTTCTGCGGAATCTCATCCTTTCTACACTGGTAAACACAAGATTGTTGATACTGCTGGTCGCGTTGATAAATTCCGTAAGAAATTCGGTACTGTTGGTTCTAAGACAGCTATTTCGAATCAATAATTTATTTATTCGCATTCGCAGTAAGAAAAAAGGCAGCTATGGCTGCCTTTTTTGTATCATCAAGTTTTACCCAGTTTTATCCAGTTTTATCCAATAAAAAAAACTATGAAGCCAGTCCGCCTGCCTGCCGCTGCAACAATCGCACTCCCACGTTGGAGCATCATCGCGCTCTGCTTACTCTATATACTGCCGGGACTCATCGGACGAGACCCATGGAAAGGCGCTGATGCCGCCGGATTTGGTGTGATGTGGACGATGGCGCATGGCATGCTCAATGATTGGCTGTGGCCGCACGTCGTAGGCTTGCCCGTTCCCGAAGAAGGCCCACTGACATTTTGGTTAGGTGCCACTTGCATCAAATTACTCGGCGGTATCATTGGCGATCCGATGGCTGCACGCATTTCGACTGGATTAGCATTCTTGCTTGGTGCCATCTCGGTTTGGTACAGCACTTATTTATTAGGTCGCCGCAGCGAAGCGCAACCCTTAAAACTCGCCTTTGGTGGACAGCCTGAGCCTAGTGACTTTGGCCGCACCTTAGCAGATGGCGCCCTCCTCATTTACTTAGGCTGCTTAGGTCTACTACTACCTAGCCACACTTCCAGCAGCGGCCCCTTGCACATCGCCTTAATCGCTTACTGCATGTATGTGTGCGTCAGATTTTTTGATACGCCGAATAAAATGGGCGCCCTCAAAATTGGCCTAGTGCTTGGTCTCTTAGTATTGACGCGTGGCTGGGTGATACCGATTGGCATTTTATTGTCGCTTTTTGCTTTATGCATTTATCGCCAACAAAAACTCAGTGTGCAATTACTCGCCATCAGTTTACCGACAACAATACTGCTAGTCGGATGTTGGATTTTTTCCATACAAAGCATACAGCCTTATTCAAGCTCACCCTATCAGGGCTGGATGGAATGGAATTACCGACAAATTGACTTCCCGGTCTTAGAGAATATTTTCTACTTTTTCCGCTATGGAATCTGGTTCGCATGGCCCGCCTGGCCATTTGCCGCCTGGGCCATTTACGCCTGGCGCAAACAAGAACGCACGCTGCATATCTCATTGCCACTTTGCTTTTTGACTTGCTTCATCGTACTCGCCCTACTTAATCGCAGCCACGAAGAAGGCTATTTATTACCCCTGCTACCACCGCTAGCCATCCTCGCGGCTTTTGGCTTGCCGACGATGAAACGCAGTGCCATCAACGCTGTTGATTGGTTTGCCGTCATGATCATGACAGGTGCAGCCGGCCTATTTTGGCTAGGCTGGATCGCAATACAAACCGGCTGGCCCGCACGCACCAGCAAAAAAGTATTGAGCTGGGCGCCAGGTTACGTCCCGGAATTTAACGCCTTTACGTTCATCATCGGTTTGGCCATCACCATCATCTGGTTCCGCATTGTCTACTGGCGCATCTCACGCCAGCCATCGGTGTTATGGCGCGCCGTTGTCCTCTCAAGCGGTGGCGTTATCTTATGCTGGTTCTTATTGATGTCTTTATGGCTGCCATTAGTCAACCACCGCGTCAGCTATGCCACTGTCGCCAAAGATATGACCGACAAAATCACCATGCCCTATCGCTGCATAGACATCAAATTAGGCGCATCACAACGCGCCTCCTTTGCCTATTTCAGCAAAGTCCACTTCGCCGGCTTTGATGAGCAAAATTGCGACCTTCTACTCACCCAAGGCAATCGTCGTTTTCAAGGCAAAACAAAAGGGCCTGTCGATAAAGATTTCCCAGGCAATTGGGAAATGATTTGGGAAGGCCAACGTGCGGCGTATAAAGATGAATTCTTTACGCTTTACAGAAAAGTCGAAAAAAAATAAATCAAGCTACAGAACAAGCAATTGATAGAACAGAAATACAAAGCTGAACGCCAAAAAATAGCGCTGCTGAAGAAATAAGCAAAACAGCCTATTTGAAGAGAGTAACCATAAAATATAACAGCAATTTAAGCCAAGTGCTTGCAATAATCGGAGCACCCTGTCATAATTCTTCTCATGCGTTGCCGAGATGGCGGAACTGGTAGACGCACTGGACTCAAAATCCAGCGCCGCAAGGCGTGCCGGTTCGATTCCGGCTCTCGGCACCATTTACTTGTCTCAACAAGTATCAAATCGACTCTTAACCCACATGTTTAACTGCATTGTGGGTTTTTTGTTGTCTAAAACAGTCTCACCCGATATCATCAAATCTCAATATTT
>CAYXJI010000412.1:0-3363 GCA_964465175.1 uncultured Burkholderiaceae bacterium
AGGTTTAACTTCTATATCAACCTGCAAACCCTTTCCGACGAAGTCACTACCATCAGGATACGTATCTCGTTTGACGCAAATACGCGCGGAACCGCCGCCGGGTAGATCAAACCCTAATGGTTGACCGGTACTGCCACCGGTGGCTTCGCCTATGGTTAATCCACGCTTTAATAATTGGTAGGAAAGAACAAAATCTTCGGCAGCGGAAAAAGTAGCCGCACCGGTTAGTACGATCACTGGGCCAGTATAAATATCTTTATTCGTATTTTTATCAGTAGGATTTTTGCCGTCTAAAATTTTCCAAGTAATGTCTACGCCACTCGCTAATGAATAGCCATTATCCGCTCTGATGTATGAGTTCGAAGAGGGTAGGGCTTGAGTTGTGAGGTAGCTTAGTATTTGCAAACCATATGAGCTAGAACCACCACCATTCTTTCGTACGTCAATAATTAAACCTTTCGCTTTTTTAATTTGCGGAAATGCATCCACAAATGTTTTGACACTATTTTTATTTTCAAAATGATCGACCGAGATATAAGCGATGTCGCCATCGAGCATTTTAAAATTTTTTGTATCTGAAGTCTCGATATCGGTGTAGCCACTGCGTGCGATTTGAATTTCCTTTTCCTTACCGTCTGCAGATCTCATCGTAAACTGTAGTGCTTGCTTGTCACTGCCAGATAACAGTTGATAACTAAAAGTACGCAAATTGAAATCTTGTGCGGTAGAGCTACTAACGTAAGGGGCAATGTTTTTCATCGCATATTCTTTTACCGGCATGCCATCCATCGCAATAATCTCATCGCCCACACTGATTTGGCTTCTGACAGTAGGACTGCTAATTGCACTGACGATTACCTTATCCTCAATCAAGCGCGTTCGCATAGGTGGCCTTTGATAGAAATCTTTATACAGTTGTTCCGGCGGATAAATGTTTGTATGTCCATCTTTAAGCAGTGGCGCAATTTGCATCAGCACGCGATAGTATTGCGCCGTGGTTTGCGTTGCCATCACCTTACTTAAATATTCCAAGTACACCTTATCCCACTGCAAATGGCGGACTTTGTCGAAATGGACGAAACTATCACGCGCTCTCGCCCAAAACAAAGAAAGCCCCGCTACTTTTTCTTCTGTGCTGATGTTGTCCGTGTAAGGACTGGCTAAATCAGCGCTTTTATACAATTGAGTCGGTATATCAGATATTTTGAGAAGTTTTTGTATGCGGGGTTCTTGCAGCAAAACGGACAATTCTTTGTCTTTGCTAATTATTTCATTTAATCTTGGAAACCAGATGGATTCGCTGATTCCTTCCAATGCTTGAATGGCTTTTTCCTTTTGATTGGATGCCAAATACAGTCTTGCTATATCCAGCCGCAAATCTAAAGGTTTTGCCTGCAAATAAATATTGCCGTTAGCGAAATCTAAGTTGGTTTCTTGATCGAGAAAATCCAGTGCGGCCTTAAGGTGTAAGGCCGCCTTTCGATTCGCTTCAACGGTGGCGTTTCCACTTCTCACTAGTTTTCCAGCTTCTTTCCGCATTTGCTGCACGTGTTGATAAGCCTTAGCCGCCGTAAGATTGTGAGAAACTTCTCCAGCATAAGTGAGATGAGAAACCAACATGCCAATCAATAAAAAATGAAAATTTTTCATATAAACAAACCTTAATTTAAATAGTGCGGAGATACTAAATGAGGAATGTTTATTTGGCAATCACACTGAATTGACATCGCACTTAATTGGCCTGACAAATATCGATAGACAAACTACATCTGCTTAAAATGATGCAAATAACTACGGCTCACTGGCAATTTTTCGGCGCGGCCCTTCATGAAAACGGTAGCGGTCTCGTTCTCTCCCCGCGTCACATGGCTCACCATATTGATATTCACGACCACCGAGCGATGCACTTGAATAAAATGCGTGCCGTCGAGTTGATCTAACAATTCCTTGAGTGAACTCCGAATTAAGGCTTCCGCTGGTTTGCCATCTTCACCGCGCCATGCGATTAAGGTGTATTTTTCGTCTGAACGCAAAAAGTCGATATCAGCGACAGCGATCATGCGCAAAGATTGACCGACCATGGCTTTAATCCAGCGTAAGGGTTCAGGCGCTGCTTTCTTTTGCATCCGTGCTTCCAGTTTATCCAACAAGAGCTCGATGTCGGGCGCTTCCTGTGATGTTCCTATACGTTCTTTTACGCGTGCAACCGTATCAGCGAGGCGAGCGGGGTCCACAGGTTTTACTAAGTAATCCAAGGCGCCTTGCGTAAAAGCTTCCACCGCGTATTCACTATAGGCCGTGACGAAGACCAAATGCACGCCACGCCCCATTTGACGTGCCGCTGCTATGCCTGTCATGCCTGGCATATGCACATCCAGAAAACACACGCTTGGTTTAAGCGCTTGATATTGCTCGACCGCTTCGCGCCCATTGCGCGCTTCTGCCACGATCTCTAGTTGGGGCCAAGTTTGCGCTAGCATGCGCTTTAAGGAACTGCGCAACAATGGTTCGTCATCGGCGATGAGTGCGGTAGGCTTAGTTGAAGTCATGATGATCTTCCAAAGATGGCGTATTCAATTGCGCTGGAAAAGTGATTTCTGCCAGAAAGCCATGTGGCTCGATTGCGCTCAAACTGAGTTGTGCTTGATCTGCGAACACCAATTGTAGTCGTTCACGCAAATTTGCCAAGCCGGTACCTAGGCCTTTACTCCCTTGACCACCACTCAAGCCTACGCCAGTATCGCGCACTTGCGCCACACAACGATCTTTTTGTAATCGCACGGTGACATCAATTCGACCACCTACTTCACTCGGATCAATACCATGGCGCACTGCATTTTCTACTAAGGTCAGCAAGCTCATCGGCGGGCAGGGTATTTTTAGTGCAGCATCATCGACATCGAAAGAAAACTGCAAGCGATCTGGCATACGCATGTGCATTAATTCTAGATAAGCGCGAACTAATGCCAACTCTTGTCCCAAGGTGCTTGCTGCGTTATTTAAATTTGGCACCGCAGCACGCAAATAGGCGATCAAACTACTCAAGACCTGCGACGCCTGTGACGATCCAGAGTCCACTAATTCTCTGACATTCGCCAAGGTATTGAATAAAAAATGTGGCTCTACTTGTGCTTGCAACAAACGCAGACGCGAATCGAGGGCATCACGTGCTAACTCACTACGCTCTAGTTCGAACGAGAGCGCTTGTCGCTGGGCTTGCCCTGTAATTTGGCGATACAAAGCAGACATGGCGATCCACGGTGAAAACAGCAGACCAGCACCAATCAGCTGACCGCAGCCATTCAATTTGGTCTGCACCTTGTACCAAGGAATAGGGTCGCCTATCGTCGTCAAGGTATAGAC
>CAYXJI010000413.1:0-2024 GCA_964465175.1 uncultured Burkholderiaceae bacterium
ACACGCCTGTCGCTCGACACTTTAGGCATACATGCGCGTAATCAAGAAGCCCTGATGCAAGACTACAAAATCTACGCCGCTTTAGCGTATGCGCGTGCGAATAAACTCAATCATGTGACGATTGATAGCCCGCACGCCAAGCTCGGTATCGTCGCTTCAGGCAAATCTTACCTCGACGTATTGGAGGCATTTGAAAACCTCGGTATCGACGAACAAATGGCGGCGGATATTGGTATTCGTCTCTACAAAGTATCGATGCCTTGGCCTCTGGAACCAGATGGTGTCCGTGAATTTGCACAAGGTCTCGATGAGATTTTGGTGGTCGAAGAAAAACGCCAAATGGTCGAGTACCAGCTCAAAGAACAACTCTACAACTGGCGCGATGATGTGCGTCCTCGTGTCATTGGTAAGTTTGACGAAAAAGGCGAATGGGTTGCGCCACGCGGTGAGTGGTTGTTGACATCGAAAGCTGATTTCTCTGTATCGCAAATCGCTCGTGTGATTTCTGCGCGTATTGCGCGCTTCCACACAAGCGACTTGATCAAAGCACGCTTGGCTTTCCTCGAAGCGAAAGATGAAGTGTTGAACAAACAGGTCAATACGCCAGCACGTCCTGCTTACTATTGTTCTGGTTGCCCGCACAATACTTCAACTAAAGTACCAGAAGGTAGTTTGGCTTTAGCAGGTATCGGTTGCCACGTGATGGCGACGGCAATTTACCCTGAATTCAATAAGTTGACGACGCACATGGGTGGCGAGGGCGCACCGTGGATAGGTCAGTCAGCCTTCTCCACTTTACCGCATGTATTCCAAAATCTCGGTGATGGTACTTACTTCCATTCCGGTTATTTGGCGATCCGCGCTGCGGTCGCGGCGAAGGTCAATATTACCTACAAAATTTTGTATAACGATGCGGTAGCGATGACAGGTGGTCAGCCCGTCGACGGCACCATCAGTGTACAAATGATGGCGCAACAAATGGCTGCCGAAGGCGTGAAGCGCATCGCCTTGGTGACCGAAGATTTAACACGTTACACAGACCGTAGTGGCCTACCAGCGATCATCACTTTGCACGACCGCAAAGACATGGATGCGGTACAACGTGAATTGCGTGAAATCGAAGGCGCAAGTGTCTTGATCTACGATCAAACCTGTGCAGCGGAAAAACGCCGTCGTCGCAAAAAAGGCCAATTCCCCGATCCGAATCAACGCATGTTTATCAACGAAGCGGTGTGTGAAGGCTGTGGTGATTGCGGTGTGCAGTCGAACTGTACTTCCATCATGCCGGTGGAAACCGAATTTGGTCGTAAGCGTGCGATTGATCAGTCTTCCTGTAACAAAGATTATTCTTGCGTCAAAGGTTTTTGCCCAAGTTTCGTCACGGTCGAAGGCGGTAAGTTAGTGAAGTCGAAAACGGGTGTCACACAGAAAAATCAGACCGATGACTTCGGCGATTTGCCTTTGCCAGTTTTACCTAGCTGCGATACCTCCTACAATATTTTGTTGAATGGCATTGGTGGCACAGGCGTAATCACGGTAGGTGCTTTGCTCGGTATGGCAGCGCATCTCGAAGGTAAAGTCGCATCCGTGTTGGATATGACAGGCATGTCGCAGAAAAATGGTTCTGTGACCTCCCATATTCGTATCGTTGAAAAAGTCAGCAAACTACGTGCGCAACGTATCCCTACTGGTGAGGCTGATTTGATCTTGGGCTGCGACATTTTGACCGCAGGCCAACACGATGCCATCTCTAAAATGCGCGCTGGCCGTACACGTGCTGTGATCAATACACATGAACAACCAACCGGACCTTTCGCTAAAAATCCTGATTGGCAATTCCCATTAGAATCGACCGAGCGTTTGATTTCGGATTCTGTTGGCGGCAACGTGGATTTCGTCAACGCCACAAAACTCGCGACCGCTTTAATGGGCGATTCGATTGCCACCAATTTGTTCATCCTAGGTTTTGCCTTCCAAAAAGGCGCGATACCTTTATCTGAAGCGGCTTTGCTACGAGCGATTGA
>CAYXJI010000413.1:2034-2821 GCA_964465175.1 uncultured Burkholderiaceae bacterium
TTTCTTGTGGGGACGTAGAGCAGCAGTCGACTTAGCACGCGTATAAAAAATCGCGATCCCGGGTCAACCAGTAGTGATCCAGATGCCGCAAAGCTTAGACAGCATCATCAAACGTCGCGTCTCCTTTTTGACCGAGTACCAAGACGCCGCTTACGCAGCACAGTACGAAGAACTCGTGAGCAAAGTGCGCGCAGCTGAAGAAAAAATCGGCGGGACTAAGTTGGCGACAGCAGTAGCAAAGTACGCCTACAAATTGATGGCTTACAAAGACGAATACGAAGTCGCGCGTTTGTACACGAATGGCGAATTCACTGAGAAATTGAAACAACAATTTGAAGGTGATTTCTCTGTGAAATTCAATCTGGCACCTCCTCTGTTTTCTAAGAAAGATGGTCAAGGCCATTTGATCAAAGCGCAGTATGGTTCTTGGATGTGGCAAGCATTTAAATTGTTAGCGAAGTTTAAGGGTTTGCGTGGCACGAAGTTGGACGTCTTTGGTTACACCGAAGAACGTCAAAAAGAACGCGCTTTGATCACTGATTACCGCGATACGATCTTGGCTTTGTTGAATAAGTTGAATGCAGATAATCTCGATCTACTCGTCGCAATCGCCAGCTTGCCGGAAAAAATCCGTGGTTTTGGCCATGTGAAAGAAACGGCTATGCAGGCTTATCATGTTGAAAAAGCGGCTTTGATGAATGCGCCTATTAAACGGCAAGCAGCTTGATCTTAAGCTCCCTCTCCCGCAAGCGGGAGAGGGCTAGGGTGAGGGTGGTTCAGAAAATGA
>CAYXJI010000413.1:2831-3360 GCA_964465175.1 uncultured Burkholderiaceae bacterium
CGATTAAGTAGAAAAAATAAAAGACGAGTAGTTCAAAAGTCATCTCTACATAGTACTTTGATTCTAAGTTGAACGCCCCTCATCCCCAACCCTTCTCCCGCTTGCGGGAGAAGGGAGTGAAAACCAACACAAAACCACAATTAATAAGTGACGCGAACGTAAACGTAAATCGAAACGTCATATAATCGAAACCATCGAAAAAATACCCAAACCATGCCACAAGCATCTAAGGAATAAAAATGACTGATCTATCCATCACCGAGAAGTTAAGCGAATACAAACCTACCAACAAAGTCCGCTTCGTGACTGCAGCATCCCTGTTCGACGGCCACGACGCCTCGATCAATATCATGCGTCGCATCTTGATGGCGAATGGCGCCGAAGTGATCCATTTGGGCCACAACCGTTCAGTAGAAGAAATCGTGACTGCAGCCTTGCAAGAAGACGCGCAAGGCATCGCGATTTCCAGTTACCAAGGTGGACACGTCGAGTATTTCAAATACATGATCGACTTGCTCAAGCAACGTGG
>CAYXJI010000414.1:0-3343 GCA_964465175.1 uncultured Burkholderiaceae bacterium
AGATTTGCTACGCTACTACGCCGAGGACAGTTTTGACGTCCATAAAATGTTGCGTCCCGTCGTCTATATTCCAGAATCAAAACGCCTGAATATTTTACTGCGTGATTTCCGTGCGAATCGTAATCATATGGCGATGGTGGTCGATGAATATGGTGCGGTCGCGGGCTTGATTACGATTGAAGACGTGCTGGAACAAATCGTCGGCGATATCGAAGATGAATACGATTTCGATGAAGAAGAAGACAATATTATCGTCTTGGAAAATCAAGGCAATGGTAAGCGTTGGCGTATCAAAGGTTTGACCGAAATTGCACAGTTCAATGAAGTCATAGGCGTCGATTTCTCTGATGCCGACGCCGATACGATAGGTGGCTTTGTGACCAATCGTTTGGAGCGCGTGCCGCACAAGGGCGATGAGTTTGAAATTGGTCAATTGCATTTTGAAGTCTTGCGAGCCGATGCGCGTCAGGTGCAAATGATCTTGGTGGAAAAACGTAGTGCTGCTTACAGTTCGGAAGATTAGGAAAGCATGCAGGGTTTGAATTCTTGGATGCACGCATGCACTTTGCCACGAGCTAGTCTCGTGGCATTGCTATTAGGGGCGTTGAATGTTTTTTCATTCGCGCCTTTTTTTATTTGGCCGCTGCAATTCCTTAGTTTGGCCGCGTTGTTTTTGTTTTTTCTGGCGCAACCGGAATGGAATAAGAAGCAGGTTTTTTTGCTCGGCTTTAGTTATTCCTTTGGAATGATGTTGGGTGGAGTTAGTTGGCTCCTGATCGCCATGACGCGCTATGGTGGCATGGCTTGGCCGCTGGCGATGATGGCGCTCGCTTTGTTAGCGGGATATATGTCTTTATTTGCCGCTTTTACTTTGTTATTGGCACGTAGCCTGCGTCAACGCTGGGGGCTATCAAACACGCACATGTTACTGGCTGTTTTGCCTGCGCTGTGGGCCTTGTTTGAGTATTTGCGTGCGTATTTGATGACCGGTTTTCCGTGGTTGACGCTAGCTTACGCGCACGTTGCCAGCCCTCTCGCCGGACTGGCCCCCATTCTCGGCGTCTATGGTGTGAGTGGCGTGGTGGCCTTGCTAGCGGGTGCGCTTGGTCTCCTTGTGTCTTCGCCTTTGAGGCAGACGCAGCTAGTTGCTGCTGCTTTGGTGGTGGGCGTATTAGTGAGCAGTCTTGGTTTGAAACAAATTGCTTGGACCGAGGCGTATGGTCAGCCTATCAGCGTGCGTTTGGCGCAAGGAAATATTGATCAAGGCAAAAAATTTGACTCGGAATTTATCGATAGTACTTTGTCGTTGTACCACGGTTTGGTGACGCAGCAAGCGGCGGATTTGATTGCCGTACCTGAGACTGCATTGCCGATTTTAACTTCCCAATTGCCCCAAGATTTATTGCCCAGTTTGCGCGCTTATGCGCAAAGCTCCGGTAGTCACCTATTTATTGGCGTTGCGGTCGATGATGGTGATAACCGTTATTCTAATAGCGTTTTAGGCTATTCGCCCAAGGCGTCCCATGTGTATCGTTACGACAAACATCATCTAGTGCCATTTGGCGAGTTTGTGCCTTTTGGGTTTCGCTGGTTTGTCAATATGATGAAGATACCCTTAGGTGAGTTTGCTAGCCCGGGTGTTTTGCAGCCGAATATGCAGGTCAAAGACCAGCGTGTGATGCCGAATATTTGTTATGAAGATTTATTTGGCGATGAAATCGCGCTGCAGTTGCGGGCGCAAGCGCGGACTCCACAAGGGGCAGCGAGTATTTTGTTAAACGTATCGAATTTGGCTTGGTATGGTGATTCGATTGCGATCCCTCAGCATTTACAAATTTCGCAAATGCGGAGTTTGGAAACGGGGCGACCTATGCTGCGTTCGACGAATACGGGTGCTACCGCGATCATCAATCCCCGTGGTGAAGTTGTTTCGCAGTTGCCAAACTTAGAGCTGGGAACGCTGGCGGGACAAGTGCAGGGGATGCAAGGTTTGACGCCCTATATTCGCTTTGGTGATAGCTTGATGGCGGGCTTGGCGGGCTTGGCTTTGCTTGGCGCCTATTTTTCTGGTCGGCGCCAAGTTCGGTTAAAACGGCAAAGTACTCAAGCTTAGTATTTCTTGGCAGGTGTGCTGGTCGCTTCGATGTCGGCCAGGCATTCACGCCCACGTTCTGTAATCACATTTTTGCCACTCGCGGCATCCACTTCGATATGCGCTTTCTTGCCGAGAAAAGTCGCTACCGGTCCACTCAAAACAAAGTTAGGATCAGCCGCAATCGCGCGCAATCCATCGATGCATTGTTTGATAAATAAAACCTGCCGACCATTGTCGGTTAATTCAAAACTGCCATCGCGTTTGTGCGCGATTAATTTGATGCCGACTAAACGCTTGGAATTACGTGAAATACAGGCATTGGGACGCGCGCCTCTCGGTAATTTGGTGATTTGTTCTAATGCGTCGTATTCATCGATGCTGAGATTTTGATTCATTGTTATTTTCTTATGGTGAAGTGTTTTGCAGGCGACAGTTTAACACTCTTAGCTGCTGCTTCAAATTTTCAGTCTAGTTCTTTTGGCGTATCCCTAGTCTAGTTTGCCTAGTCCTGCGCCTACTTCAGGCGAATTTATCATTTTGTGAAACTCCCCTAAGCTGGTAGTACTGATAAAAGTTGAGGGAGTTAAAGATGACTACGCAGGTAAATAGTTCAGGAAAAGCCAATTCGGTGCTGGGTGCCAGTACGCTGGCTTTCACCATTTGTTTCACAATTTGGATGATGTTTGGTGTGATCGGTATTCCGATTAAAAAGACCTTGGGGCTGAACGAAACACAGTTTGGCTTGCTCACCGCCATGCCCGTCCTAACAGGCTCGCTAATCCGCGTTCCACTTGGAATTTGGACCGACCGTTTCGGTGGTCGTATCGTTCTATTCCTGTTAATGATTAGCACCGTGATTCCGATTTATCTGATCAGCTATGCGACTGCTTATTGGCACTTTTTGGTGCTGGGTTTGTTCGTCGGTTTGGCTGGTGGTTCTTTCTCAGTCGGTACGCCGTATGTCGCGCGCTGGTTTAAAAAAGACCGTCAGGGCTTAGCGATGGGTATCTTTGGTGCTGGCAACTCGGGTGCTGCGGTGAATAAATTTATTGCGCCAGCGATTATTGCTTCAGCTGGTTGGGTCATGGTGCCGAAAGTGTATGCTGCCATGATGTTGGCTGCAGCACTGATTTTCTGGGCGTTTTCATCTACCGATCCTAGTCACAATGTAAAATCCACCGCGAGTTTTGCTGAACAATTGAAGATGCTCAAAGATCCTAAAGTTTGGCGCTATTGTCAGTATTATTC
>CAYXJI010000415.1:0-3341 GCA_964465175.1 uncultured Burkholderiaceae bacterium
GCGCAGCAACCACAAGTTCTCGACATCTAAGGAATAGCCATGATCGGTAATTACAACTACGGAACTGGCCGTCGCAAGAGCGCAGTTGCTCGCGTATTCCTGAAAACAGGTAGCGGCAAGATTGTTGTCAACGGCAAACCAGCTGACGAATATTTCTCTCGTAAAACTGGCTTGATGGTTATCCGTCAACCACTCGAGTTGACTAATCACCTCGAAACATTCGACATCATGATCAATGTACACGGTGGTGGTGAATCCGGCCAATACGGCGCGGTTCGTCACGGTATCACACGTGCTTTGATCGACTACGATGCAACTTTGAAATCTGAATTGTCCAAAGCTGGCTTCGTTACTCGTGATGCTCGCGAAGTTGAACGTAAAAAAGTTGGTTTGCGCAAAGCACGTCGCGCAAAACAATTCTCCAAGCGTTAATTTGCTTTTTGCAGATTTTTTGCTGGAACAAAAAACCGCCAAATTCTGGCGGTTTTTTTTTGTCTTCATTTGTGTAATTAAACATCTTTTCGACGCAGAGGCGCGGAGGGCGCAGAGATTTTTTGATTTCGGTTTGGCGTGCCTCAACTTGTTCGATGGACAGTATGTCAGAGCCTGTCTCCGTGGCGCTACTATAAAACTCAATGAAACGCATCACAACGAACTCTGCGTTCTCTGCGCCTCTGCGGCAAAAGCCCTAAATGCTTTGCCCGACGGCAAACAGAAACAATCGTCTATTGGGAAATCAGGTTTCGACTGCTAGAATGCACGCATAATTTCTTAACAGCATTAGCTACAGTTTAGGACTGCAAAAATGATCAAAATTGGTATCGTCGGTGGCACGGGTTATACAGGGGTGGAGTTGCTGAGAATTTTGGCGACCCATCCGCAAGCGCAATTGACCGCCATTACTTCGCGCAAAGAAGACGGCGTACCGGTGGCGCAGATGTATCCTTCTTTGCGTGGCCGAGTTGATTTGGCATTTTCCTCGCCTGATAAAGCGAACTTGAACGAGTGTGATGTCGTCTTCTTCGCGACGCCGCATGGCGTGGCGATGGCGCAGGCACCAGAATTGTTGGCGAATGGGGTAAAAGTGATTGATTTGGCGGCTGATTTCCGCATGCAAGATCTCGCCCAGTTTGAAAAATGGTATGGCATGGAGCATAGCTGCAAAGACCTGGTGTCAGAAGCGGTGTATGGTTTGCCGGAATTGAATCGTGAGCAAATTAAGACGGCGCGTTTGATCGGCAATCCAGGCTGTTATCCAACCACCATGCAACTCGGTTTCTCACCTTTACTCAAAGCGGGTGTCATCGATGCCGGCAATTTGATCGCGGATTGCAAATCAGGTGTTTCCGGTGCAGGTCGTAAAGCCGAAATCGGTATCTTGTTTTCTGAATCCAGTGATAGCTTTAAGGCCTATGGCGTCGCCGGGCATCGTCACACCCCCGAAACCGTAGAGCAACTACAGCGCCTCACAAAAGATAAAGTCGAGCTGCTCTTTACGCCGCATCTAGTGCCGATGATACGCGGTATGCATTCCACTTTGTATGCACAACTAAAGCAAGAAATTAATCAGGAAATCAGCAATGAGTCTTTGCAAGCCTTGTTCGAAGATGCGTATAAAGATGAGCCTTTTGTTGATGTGATGCCGTTCGGCTCGCATCCAGAAACCCGCTCCACTCGCGCTTCAAATATGTTGCGGATTGCTTTGCATCGCCCAAATAATGGCAAGCATGTGGTGATCTTGGTGGTGCAGGATAATTTGGTGAAAGGCGCTTCTGGGCAAGCGGTGCAATGTATGAATTTGATGTTTGGCTTGGACGAAGGCACAGGCTTGCAGCATGTGCCTGTGATGCCGTAAGCGTAACGATGGTAACGCCAAAATTTTTCCGCCGACGTATTGCCGCGTCGAAGATGACCATCAATCATCATTTACCGTGGCCGATTAAATTTGCCTTGTTTGCAGTAGTGATTGGTGTCGGCGGTGCTATCGCCATGTGGACTTACGATATGGGGCGTAGCTTTGCTTTTGGTCCTAAATTTTCGCCTGAGCAAATGACCGAATTGCAAGATAAAGTCGCGAGCTTGACCGCAGAGCGCGATAAATTGCAAGCGGCGGCGGCAACCATAGAGAGTCAGCAGAATATTGAAAAGTCGATACAAAAGCAGTTGACGGATCAAATTAATTCCTTGACCGCAGAAAATAATAAGATTAAGGATGACTTGGCTTTTTTTGAAAGCCTGATGCCATCAGCCAATCGTCCGCAAGGGATTACCTTGCAAAAAACAAAAATTGAAATAGCAGCGCCAAATCTATTGCGTTTTCGTGCTTTGGTGATGCAGGGTGGTAAGGCAGAACGTGAATTTTCGGGCGAATTACATATTAATTTAACATTAATGCAGGATGGTAAACCTGTTATGATGGAATTTCCTGATCCCAAATCAGGGGATTCCAGCAAGTTAAAATTATCCTTTAAGCACTATCAAAGGCTAGAAGGACAAATAAGCTTGCCAGAGGGCGCGGTAGTTAAATCTGCGCAAATGACAGTGCTAGAAAAAGGCGAGTTACGTGCAAAGCAAGCGATTAGCTTGTAAAAAAGTAATGAGCTGGTTCCTGCGATGGAAACTGCTTGAGTACTGTTAATTGTCGAAATATTAAAAACAATGAGGAGTTTGCATGTTTAATCGTAAGAATAAAAGCACCATAGATAGTTTGATTGGCGCCACCACTAGCATCCACGGTGATGTGCATTTCAAAGGTGGTTTGCGCATTGATGGTCATGTGAAAGGCAATGTGATTGCTGAGGCCGGTTCTCCTAGTATTTTGGTTATTTCCGAGCAAGCGATTATCGATGGCGAAGTCCATGCCGGACACATAGTCGTCAACGGCGTCATCAATGGGCCTGTGATCTCCACTGAGTTGATTGAATTGCAAAGTAAGGCGAGAATCTCGGGTGATGTGCAATATAAAGCCTTAGAAATGATGAATGGCGCCTTAGTGTCCGGTAAATTGGGACATGATCAGGCGGTTGAACCCGTGCTAAAGTTAGCGGCTTCCAACTAGCGCAAACTCTGAACTGAAGAAAGGCCTATAATAGAGACTTAATCTGAATTCTTTGTAGGAGCTTATTATGAACGCCGTGACTGAAATGCCATCCCCTATCATCTTTACCGATAGTGCTGCCGAAAAAGTGGCGCAATTAATTGAAGAAGAAGGCAATCCAGATTTGAAATTACGCGTCTTTGTACAAGGCGGCGGATGTTCAGGTTTTCAATATGGTTTTACCTTTGATGAAATCACCAATGAAGACGACACCATTATGCACAAAAACGGTGTGCAGCTTCTA
>CAYXJI010000416.1:0-3333 GCA_964465175.1 uncultured Burkholderiaceae bacterium
CGGCGGGTATCTCTATTCCTACGTGCGGCATAGAGATCAATAAAGGACCTTGTCCTTGAATAAAATAGTATGGGGCTGACATGATCGTAATGAGTGAAATGGAGGCGAGCGTAATTTGATCTTGCGATGCTAGATTTTACTATTGCTTACTGTAGCTTACTGTTGAAGCGCCGATTAAGCCGCTTCTTGCTGGGCCGCGCATTCATGTATTTCGGCACCGCTGAAACTCTCTTTGAGCAATTCTAAGCTAGTCTTTTCTTCAGGCGTAACCTCTAGCAAGCGATACACGACTTTGGAAGCACTCACGGCACGAGGCGCGATGCGTGCATCCTTTAGACCTTTTTTTACCAAATTGGCTAAATGGGTTTTCGCCGCTTCCGGCGTTTTAAATACGCCTAGCGAAATGCCCCAACGTAAAGGCGACTGGTCTTGTACTACATAAAATTCGGTCACGCCTAATTTTTTCAACTGCGCCGCTTTTTTGTCAGCAGCATCTTTACTACCTAGTGAAGGCAAGTACACCATATTCGTCGCCACTTCCGCTATTTCCGTACGCGATTGGCGGGCACCGAATGCCATTAATTTTAATTTTTCTTCCACGCTTTTGGCATCGACATCACGAACGCCACCGAGCTCCAAACACGCGATGGGCGGTATCACTTTCTTATTCGCCGTCTCCATCATATCGTGCGCGGTGCTCTGCGTTAAGACTTTCAATTTATCGGTATTTTTTTCTGTCTTCAAACGCGTAGGTTCACGCTCGGCGCGCTCCCAGTTACCGAATACGCCAAAATTCAAAGCAAGGAGCAGCCCATTAATAATCAGCACTATCCAAAAGAAAAATCGCAACATATTTTCATCTTCATTTTTGTTAAACAAGTTAGGCCTAAATCAAGACCATTCAGCCAGCCATCTCAACGTCCAATTGGGGGCTTAATTTTGACACGACCAAAAGCCCCGTCAACACCAAATTTTCTATCCATACAGTTTTACATGACATACTGGTCGCAAAATAAGGTGCCAAATACGGTGCGGCACCGCCAGAAACCACTAACAGGACTGCGTCACTTGTTTGCTGCATCGCGGCCAAGCCACATTGTATGGCACCGAGTTGCGCGTGTATGCAACCGCTCGCAATCGCTTGTTCGGTATTTTTTGCAAACACGTTTTCAATATTAGGAATAGCCGCGCCCGTTTCATCAACGATCTGCGGTAACTGCGCCGTATTGTTGGCCAAAGCTAAGGCCATCACTTGCAAACCGGGTAGTATCATTCCGCCACGGAAACTGGGATTAACATCGTTCACATTGGCAGCACGAACGGCATCAACTGTAGTCGCTGTGCCGCAAGTTACGACCAATAGATCGAGTGTCGGATACAAAAAATGCGCCGCGATGGCCGAAGCAAAGCGATCCGAGCCCAAGCGCTCTGGTGCATCATAATGATTACGCAGATCGGCAAACTGAGCACTGGAACGAAACAACTCCAAACGAACTTGAGGGAACAAGACCAGCAACACAGCCTTCAGCCGCGCTGCCAATGCCGCACCAGCCACATTGGAGATAACAATGCGCGCCACATCCACCATATCCAAATCCGTCTGCAATTGCTCCAAGGCTTCGTGGGACAAACTCCCTGAGCGCGACCAAGCAATAGGCAAAACGGGCGCTACCTGTTGCTGCAGCAATGCCCATTTCACACGCGTGTTGCCAGCATCAATCAAAAGCAACATGTTTTCTTCTTTCCATAACTAGACTTCCCATTCTACAGTGAAGCGCGCAAAGAGACATCACCAGAATGCACCGCTAGCACACCCGTTGTGGTCTGCAATAACAAACATCCAGCGCCATCAATTCCGAGTGCAATGCCCTCCTTTTGTATCATTCCTGCATCCACAATACACACAGGTAATTGTGCATGGGCATGCAAACGATTCCAGCGATCCACAAACACCTCAAATCCATATTCATCAAACACGCGCATGGCTGTCGACAAGGCATGCAGTAAATGCGCTAATAAGTCATTACGATCCATTTGCGCCAACCAAGGCGCGTCGGCAACGGCTTGTCCAATGCGAGCCTCTAGCTCATCAGGAATCATAAGGTTGAGTCCAATCCCGATAATCGCCCAAATCCCCTGCTCGCCTGCCGCTTGCGTCTCCACCAAAATGCCGCCCAATTTCTTTTTTTCTTTCAAAAGATCATTCGGCCACTTTAGCTGCACGGGTACACCAATTTCCAATAATTTTTCCGCCAGAGCAACACCCACCACCAAGGGCAAACCTGATAGTTGCTGTGCCTTTTTTGAAAAAAACCAAGCCAACGAAAACGTCAGCACGCCATCGGCAATCGACAGCCAGCTACGACCCGCGCGCCCGCGCCCTGCCGTTTGATTCTCGGCAACAAGCAAAGTTGGCATTGTCAGGTTTTTTGCCCTCTGCATTAAATCAAGATTGGTGGAACCGATTTCCGCCACCACCTCGACTTGTACTGCCAACGGCACGGAAGATTCCAAACTCAACTTTTGATAAGCACGACTGATTAGTTCTGCATTGAGCTTCATCGATTATCCTAGATCAATTTCACATTTTTCTAAACGTTTCCCACAACATATCGAAAAAAAAGCCACCGTGACAAATCACGATGGCTCTTTTTTTCTACCGATTTAACGGCCTTAGCTATTGACGTACTTATTCTGCAGCAGGACCACTTGGTTCTGCTTCAAGTACTTCTGCGGCTGGCGCAAAAATTTCTTTTTCCGCTTGCAACAAGGCTGCACGCTCATCCGCTTCCCAAGACTCTTTCATCTTGCGAGCGCGGTGGTACGCTAAGCCTGTACCTGCTGGGATCAAACGACCAACAATGACGTTTTCTTTCAAGCCGCGCAGAGTATCTTTCTTGCCCATGATCGCTGCTTCGGTGAGAACACGTGTGGTCTCTTGGAAGGAAGCGGCAGAGATGAAGGAGTCTGTCGACAAGGACGCTTTGGTAATACCCAACAAAATATTTTCATACGTTGCAGGGATGCCGCCAGCAGCGACCACGCGATCGTTTTCACCCAACAAATCAGAACGTTCAACTTGTTCGCCCATGATGTAGTTAGCGTCGCCTGGATTGACTACAACAACGCGACGCAACATTTGACGCACGATCACTTCGATGTGCTTGTCATTGATCTTAACGCCTTGTAAGCGGTAAACGTCTTGAACTTCATCAACGATGTAACGCGCCAAAGCTTCGATACCCAACAAACGCAAGATATCTTGTGGATCGGCTGGGCCGTCAACAATCATTTCACCCTTGTTGACGACTTGGCCGTCATGCACCAAGACTT
>CAYXJI010000417.1:0-3322 GCA_964465175.1 uncultured Burkholderiaceae bacterium
AAATGGGCAGGTGCTGAAATCCGGTTCGGGTGGTTTAGGTGATGCTTTAAAATCGACGGGGAATAATCGCGGTGATCCTAGTTACAACGCAAAAGTTGCAGCCAAGATTAAAGCCAATACAACCTATATCGTGAATGACGCTAGTGCCAATAACCCAACGGTAGAATTTGTGATTAATCTATTTCCAGATGGATCATTGAAAGGACCAGTTAAGAAAACAAAATCCTCAGGTAATCTCGCTTTTGACGAAGCTGTGGAAAAAGCGATAGAAAAATCGCAGCCGTTTCCACGGGATAAGTCCGGCGAAGTGCCATCTAGTCTCAATATTGTTCACCGCATGAAAGATTAAAATTGATGAAATCCCTATTTAAAGCCTTTGTGCTCAGTATCATCGTCCTTGTTTCTAACGCCGCGCAGGCACAAATGCGGGTTGAAGTATCTGGTGTCGGCTCCAGTCAATTCCCAATCGCGGTCGCCGCGTTTGCCGATGAGGAGCTGTCACCGCAATTAGTCACTAGTATCATTCGTGATGATTTAAATCGTAGTGGCTACTTTAAGTTAATTGAGGTCGGCATGCCGATTTCCGAGACAGCCAACATCAATTTTGATACCTGGAAGGCGCGTGGCGCAGAGGCCTTGGTGGTGGGCAGCGTGCAAAAGCGGGGCGAGGGGCGCTACGAAGTTCGTTACAAGTTATTTGACGTCGCCAAAGCGACGATGTTATCGGGTTTTGCGATGGATACGCCCAATCCTAAAATTCGCCTGACCGCTCATAAAATTGCCGACGATATTTATGAAAAACTCTTAGGCTTGCCTGGTGTTTTTTCAACTCGTATCGCGTACGTCACCAAAGCAGGTGCCGAGTACCGATTGGAAATTGCCGATGCCGATGGAGAGGGTGTCCAAGTCGCTTTGACTTCCAAAGAACCAATTATCTCGCCGATCTGGTCACCTGATGGTACTAAGGTAGCGTATGTCTCTATGGAATTAAAAAAGCCCATCGTCTATATTCAAAATTTGATTACAGGGCAACGTGTGACGGTCGCCAATTTTAAGGGAAATAATTCTTCCCCATCTTGGTCGCCGGACGGCAGTAAGTTGTTGGTGACTTTGTCCAAAGGGGCGATTGCCCAAGTGTATTCGATTAATGCGGATGGCTCTGGTGCACAACGTCTGAGTAATTCCAATGGCATTGATACAGAAGCGCGTTATTCTCCAGATGGGCAGACTATTTATTTTGTCAGTGACCGTAGTGGTGGTGCGCAGATTTATCGTATGAGTGCCAATGGCGGCGAAGCCAAACGCATTACTTTTAAAGGTAATGGGTATAACGTATCACCGCGCATTTCACCGGATGGCAATACCTTGGTGTATATCTCACGTCGCGAGGGGGGGGAGCAAGTGTATGCAATGGATTTGCTTAGTGGACAAGAATTAAGACTTTCTGATACGAATCGCGATGAGTCGCCGAGTATCGCACCGAATGGACGTTATGTTCTATACGCGACTCAGGCGGGTCGCCGTGGTAGTTTAGGCATAGTCTCTACCGACGGTAAGGTTAAGCAAAAATTAACAATCCAAGCGGGTGATATTCGTGAGCCTACTTGGGGGCCGTTCATGAAATAGCGCTTTTCTGCGGTGATGTAGTGGCTAAATCCCAATTTTGGGTTACAATTTAGCGTTAGATTCCAATTTCCATTTTAAAATTATTGTCAGGAGAAAAAAATGCGTTTTACTTCAGCATCAAAAACAGTTGCCTTATTGCTCGCCAGCATCGCTTTAATCAGTGCTTGCAGCACACCAGTTCCGTTAGAAGATAAACCAAAAATCGTTGAAAAATCACCAGAGCCAGTTCAAGTTGATAATCGCGCTGTCACAACACAAAAAGCAGTCGAAGTTGATCCATTGACCGTCGGCGCATTGGCAAAACGTAGTATCTATTTTGACTATGATAGCTACATCGTTAAAGACGAATTCAAAGCTACAGTAGAAGCGCACGCAAAATACTTGGTTGCAAACAAAGGTCGTAAAATCTTAGTGCAAGGTAATACCGATGAACGCGGTAGCCGTGAATACAATATTGCTTTGGGGCAAAAACGTGCAGAAGCAGTGCGTAAAGCATTGGCATTGTACGGCGTAGCGGATGCGCAAGTTGAAGCCGTTTCTTTGGGCGAAGAAAAGCCAAAAGCAACAGGTAGCGACGAAGCATCATGGGCAGAAAACCGCCGCTCTGACATCGTTTACCAATAATCTGCCGAAATAATCGACCTTCGATTATTTTGCTTATTTAGGTTGGCGCAGTAATCTAAAACGGACTTTGCAGTGTCATACTGCAAAGTCCGTTTTTTATTGTTTTTGGCGTACTCAATTAGCGGTCATTGAATCTCGCATTGAGTCGAGTATAGAAGTCTTCACTGTTTATAGAATGAGGTGGTTTATGAAAATAGGGAAAATGAATAAGGGCTTGCAGGCATTCTTGTTTGCCATCATGTTGCTGCCATCGATAGCGTCTGCTGGCATTTTTGATGATGATGAAGCGCGCAAAGCGATCCTTGAATTGCGTACCAAACTCGCGGCACTCAGCACCAAGCTAGAGGCTAAATTAGAAGATAAGGCGGACAAAACGAGCGTCTTGGAATTGTCCAATCAAAATGAACAATTGCGGGCTGACATCGCGGGTTTGCGCGGCCAAATCGAAGTGTTGATGAATGAGCTATCGAATGCGCAAAAACGTCAGCAAGATTTCTATGTCGATCTCGACAAACGCTTGCGTGCCATAGAGCCGAAGAAGCTCACAGTAGAAGGCCGTGAGGTCACGATAGAACAAAGTGAGCAACGTAGTTTTGATGGCGCCATGAGCTTGTACAAGGCAGGCCAATACGCCAACGCAGCCTCTGCGTTCACCGCATTCACTCTGAACTACGGCGACTCAGTTTTTGCGAGCCAAGCGCAGTATTGGTTGGGTAATTCTTTTTACGCACAACGCGACTGTAAAAATACCATTGCCGCCTTACAAACTTTGCTGAAAAACTATCCAGACAACGCCAAGGTGCCCGACGCGATGTTAAACATTGCCGCTTGCCAGTTGGATTTGAAAGATAAGAAAGAAAGCCGTAAAACCTTGATGGCCGTGATCGCAAAATTCCCTGGTACGGATGCAGCACTGGCCGCCAAGAACCGCCTGCCTTCCACAAAATAATCGCCACCTCAATTGACAGGATGCGGGAAACGCCCTATAATCTCGTTCTTTCGGGTCGTTAGCTCAGCTGGTAGAGCAGCGGACTTTTAATCCGTTGGTCGCAGGTTCGAATCCCGCACGGCC
>CAYXJI010000418.1:0-3267 GCA_964465175.1 uncultured Burkholderiaceae bacterium
AGCAATGCGATCGATCGTAGAAACAGAGTTCTGAAAGATCACTGCAGCAGCAGCTTTGTCGCCTGCTTCGATAGCCTTACGAACAGCTTTGATCGCTGTACGCAAAGTCGAACGCTGACTAGAGTTGTGTGCATTTTGTTTAACTGCTTGACGAGCACGTTTACGTGCTTGTGCGGTATTTGCCATGAGATTTCCTAAACGTGGTCAACGCGACGGGTTCAAGATGTGGATTTAATTACCCACATGGCCGCGCCGCAAAATTCTGTACAGCTTTGCAGTATAACTGGTTTTGAATCCATGTGCAAGCCGCTTAACGCTGCAATTGTTATTTTATTGATGGTGAGCTGCACGATTAGGCGAAATCAAGATCAAAACCGAGACTAGCTACCAGCATGCCACCGGCGCCTAAGCATTACAATAGGAGCTTGTGCGTCAGACTTGCCCCCCCCACTAGTATTAAGTTAAGAACAAAACCCCTCAACTGGATTCCAGTGACCAGCCCCCCCCGTCTAAGCAAGCGCATTTGAGCGATAGGGGGCTATGAATTACTCCTTACCGGGGCAATTCCTAACTTAATTACGAGAACAGTACCGTGTTAATCGACTTTTTCTTCACCTTAAAAGATGCCAAGATCCCGTTATCGATAAAGGAATTTCTGACTTTACTCGAAGCCATGCAGCAAGGTGTGGTCGGCAATTCGGTCGATGAATTCTATTTTTTGTCGCGTACTATTTTGGTGAAAGATGAAGCCAACTACGACAAATTTGACCGCGCTTTTGGCTTGTACTTTAAAGGCATCAATACGATTTTCGAGAAGCACCCTGAAATCCCATTAGATTGGCTGAAGAAACGCCTTGGGCGCGAACTCAGCGATGAGCAAAGAGCCGCGCTGGAGAAATTCGGCTATGACAAGTTAATGGACAGACTCCAGCAATTACTCGACGAACAAAAAGAACGGCATGAGGGTGGCAATCGTTGGATAGGCACCGGCGGCACCTCGCCTTTTGGCAATGGCGGGGATAATCCTGAAGGCATACGCATCGGTGGCAAGAGCGAGCGGCGCTCCGCAGTCAAGGTGTGGGAAGCACGGGCCTTTAAAGACTACGACACCGAGCGTGAACTTGGCACGCGCAATATCAAAGTGGCCCTACGTCGCTTGCGTAAATTCGCTAGACAAGGCCATGAAGAAGAATTAGCTTTAGATGCTACGATCAAAGCCACCGCAAATAACGCGGGCTACCTCGATATCAAAATGCAGCCTGAGCGCAAAAACAATATCAAAGTCTTGATGCTCTTCGATGTAGGCGGCTCTATGGATGACCACATTGCGCAGATTGAAGAACTATTTTCGGCAGCGAAGACCGAATTTAAGAATATGGAATTTTATTATTTCCATAATTGCGTCTACGATTACCTTTGGAAAAACAATCATCGACGCCATTCAGAAAAATTTTCCACTTGGGATGTCTTGCGCAAATACACGCCGGATACCAAATTAATCTTTGTGGGCGACGCCACCATGAGTCCCTATGAAATTTTGCAAGCAGGTGGTTCAGTCGAGTACAACAATGAAGAAGCCGGCGCGACTTGGATACAGCGCTTTACCGCCCAATTCCCTAAACATTTGTGGCTTAATCCCGAACCGGAAGGGATTTGGCAGTATCGCCAGTCCATCGACATCATGCGCCAATTAGTCAGTCACCGCATGTTTCCGATTACGCTATCGGGCTTGGAGCAAGGCATGCGTTTATTGAGCAAATAGTCAGAACTATCGTGGACGCCCTTACTTTCAAACCCCTCAACGCCGAGACGCAGAGGCGCCGAGGAGCGCAGAGAAAAAAGTTTTGATTTACTCCGCTGTTCTCAACACGTTGGCGTTTCAAATATTTTTCTTTTTTTCGCACAGAAAAATTTTAACTGTACATAAAACCAGTATTTCCCTTTACAATAATTCGTCAAATTGGCGGTTTTCCGTGTAGGATAAAAAAAGAAGAGCTTCCTCCACATTCAGGCGAAAGCAAATAAACAAGCCAATAAACCAATAGATTAATAAACTTCTCACCCATTTCATCGCATGGCAACTAAAAAAACCACAACCCCATCCGACTACAGCGAATCATCCATCCGCGTCCTCAAAGGATTGGAGCCGGTCAAGCAAAGACCTGGGATGTACACCCGCACTGAAAACCCGCTCCATATTATTCAAGAGGTCATCGACAATGCCTCGGATGAAGCATTAGGTGGTCATTGTAAAAATATTCAGGTGACGCTCAATGCCGATGGCAGCATCAGCGTAGAAGACGACGGACGCGGTATTCCGGTAGGTTTACATCCCGATGAAGGCGTGCCTACCGTTGAGATCGTGTTTACGCGTCTGCATGCAGGCGGTAAATTCGACAAAGGCTCCGGCGGTGCCTATGCTTTCTCCGGCGGTTTGCATGGGGTTGGCGTGTCGGTCACTAATGCCCTGTCCAAGCGTTTAGAGATTACCGTTTGGCGTGAAGCCGGCATGCATCAATTGGTATTCGCCAACGGCGATGTGCTTGAGCCTTTAAGCTCACAGCCAATTGCGCGTGGCGACAAAAGAAATGGTACACGCGTTTCGGTCTGGCCGGACGGTAAATATTTTGATTCACCGACCATTTCCATCCCAGAAATGCAAAGACTCTTACGCTCCAAGGCAGTGTTATTGCCCGGCGTCAAAGTCACTTTTACCAATGCCAAAACGGGCGAGAGCCAAACCTGGCAATACGACCAAGGCTTGCGCGGCTATTTAACCGAAGCCCTGACCCAAGCCTCGCATGGCGACTTAGTTATCCCGATGTTTGAAGGCGAACAATTCGCCAATGCCGATGCCGATGGTTTTGCCGAAGGTGAAGGTGCATCATGGGTCGTCGCATGGACCGAAGACGGCGGCGTGGTGCGCGAATCCTATGTGAATTTGATTCCCACACCGGCTGGTGGCACCCATGAATCTGGTTTACGTGAAGGCTTATTTGGCGCAGTGAAGAGTTTCGCGGAAATGCATTCTCTACTCCCCAAAGGTGTCAAACTTTTGCCTGAAGACGTATTTGCACGCGCTTCATTTGTGCTGTCGGCCAAGGTGTTAGACCCGCAATTCCAAGGGCAAATTAAAGAACGCTTAAATTCACGCGATGCCGTGCGTTTAGTCTCAAGTTTCTCCAAGCCACCTTTAGAACTGTGGCTCAATTCGCATGTAGAACTCGGTAAAAAACTCGCTGAACTGGTCATCAAACAAGCGCAATC
>CAYXJI010000419.1:0-1206 GCA_964465175.1 uncultured Burkholderiaceae bacterium
TTGCCACCGACGCGTAAGAACGGCGACTTCATATCTAAGTCATCGCTATTGCCTATGCCATCGACAAAATGAATTGAGGCGGATAGAGCAGAGAAATCGGTTTTTTCATTGCTATTGGCGCTTTGTTGTTGATCTGTTTTATTTAAAATCTTGGCTTTGAAATCGCGTAAGGACTTGGCCAGATTTATGCCTTTAACTGCGCCATCGAGTAATTGGGTACTGATAGTGCCGTTTAGATTTTCTTTGAATTGCGATGCCCGTTTCGCATGGGTATTGATCTGCAAACTCAAGTTGCCGCGACCCTCGATGATATCTTTATTCATAAAGTCCATCAGAAGAGGATTAATCTGAATATTGCTCAATTTTTGTTGCATCTGCAAGCGATTACCATCCACATCAAAACGAATATTGCCCGCGACCTCTCCTTGATAAAGCTGCGCTTGTAAGCCATTCATACTGATTTCACCTTGCGCTGCTTTGATGGGTAAGTTGACTTGATTGATATGCAGGTTTTTGACTTGCAGCGTGCCTATACGGATGACGCCATTCAAATTGAGCGCTTTGAGTCCGGCAAGATTCAAGTCTTCTTCTTTGCTTTCGGTTGTCTTCGCAGGTTGTGCTGATGCTTTTACATAGCGATCCAGATTGAGTTTATCGATATCGACTTTGAAGTTGATTGTAGGCGCAGAAAAATTTTGTACTTGCAAGGACGTATGCAATTGTGTCTCGTCAAATTTGGCATCGAATACGCTGTCTAGGCTTTTCTCTTTCAGATTGACTGAAGCATGACCAGTGATTGGAATTGCGATAGCAGTTTGGGCTAACTTGGGATCGTTGATTTTGATTTGTATCGCTAGCTGCTGCAGCTTTAATAATTGCGTGTTCAGATCCATAGAGACGGGCGACTTCAACGCTAACTGCTTAGACGCGCCGCCTTGTTTACTCTCTGCTTGCATTTGTACTTCAGCGATGCTCAGTTGCTTTTCTTGGAGCGTAAATTTATTCAGCACAATATTGGCGCCTAATTCCTGTGCACCTTTAAGTTTTGCATTGAGCTTGATTTGTTCGCTTTTGCCATGGTCTGGTTGCCAGCTCAAAGCTGCGGTTTCTAGTAGTACTTCTATCGTATCGCTGCCTAGCTTGCCTGCGATCTGGGTTTTGAAATCTTGTAGGTCTAAACTCTTTTGTGCCATGTCGAAACTGAGC
>CAYXJI010000419.1:1216-3241 GCA_964465175.1 uncultured Burkholderiaceae bacterium
ATCAATTTTGGCTTCTGCTTTTGGCTGCTGAAAGTTAAACGCCGCGCTGAATTTGACGGGTGTTTTTTTCTTGTCGCCGATTTTCCCTGTGCTCAGATTTAAGTCTTTGATGCTCCCTTTCAACGCTGCTTTTTGATCGTCGATTTCAAATTGTGAGTTGGCGATATCGATACCTTCAATGTCGAAGCGCATTTGTTTGGTATTGCTAGATTCCGCCTTCGTTTGATCGTCAGAAGGGTCTTTCGCCAACAAATCATCAATGTTCGATTTGCCTTGGTCATCACGTTGGTAGCGCAGCTGCAAACCATGTAAGGAGACTTTATCCACCACGATTTGTTTTTGAAATAACGGCATTAATGCCAGCGAGATTTGGGCTTTGTCCAGATTGGCAAATTGTGTAGGAGACTCAAATTCGGAGAGACGAATCTTTTCCAGGCTTACACCTAGCTTAGGAAAAAAATTGAGTTGAATATTGCCATCAATGACTAGCGTCCGGTGTTTCTTCTCTTTGACCAATTCTATCAACTGAGATTTGAATTGATTAGGATCGAAGACAAAACTCAGATAGGCAATGCCCAGGCCGATTATCAGTACGATAGCTGATAGGGCAATAACAAGAATTTTGAGTGGCTTATTCATGGCGTTTTCCTGATAAAAAACGAAGTGGATCACAGTGCTGTGATCATAACACTATCAGAAAAGCCAATTGTTAAATGTGTTGATCTGAAGCTAAAAGAGGGATTGTAGTCTAGGGCTTGCTAAGATTAATGGTGGCTATTCAATCGCTATAAAAAAAGGTCAAAACCCTTCAACGCCGAGACGCAGAAAGGTTTTTTACTCTTATCAATGAGGCTGAATAGTCACGATTAATGATGGCTTAAATATTAAAAAGACTTCACCATCATCACGCGAAACGAGCGTGGTTCTAGTGGATGAAAATGGATATCTTCTTTTGCCGTGGTCTCGCCTTTCAGTTGCGAGGCGTAGTAATAGTCGATGGCTGAATCTTTGCGATTGCTGAGATTAAATCCTTCTAATTCCAATTTTAAAGTGGGGCTGAATTTGTAGCTGATGCGACCGTTTATCGTGGCGCTTGGGCGTGACCGTATTGAGTTATCTTCGATCAGAGCGCGTGGTCCGAAATAGCGCAAACGCAGCGCGCCAGACCAGTTGCCCAGTTTCTCAAAGTTAGCAGAGAGTTGTGCCACACCTTCTACTGCACCGACGACATAAGAACCTGCAGGGTCAAAATCGCGTGAACGTGCTTTGGCATAGGCCGCGTCCAAATCAATGGAGAGCCAGTCAGTCGCTTGATAATTATGTGACATTTCTATGCCATAGCGACGGCTGGGGCGTCCGGCTTCGGTGGTGCCCGCATCGCCGACGAAGCTGAGTTCAGAATCAAAGTCGAGGCGATAAATCGCGAAGGAAGTTTGTAGCTTAGGAATAAATTCGCTGCGTACGCCTAATTCAATACCATGTGAACGCACTAGGCCAGGAGATTTTGCGGTCGCCTCTAAGCTTTGAGGATCAAGCGTGGTTAGAGTCGCGCGTGCATCATTGCTGTGAAAGCCGTTACCGAGATTGACGTAAAACTCGGTTTTCTGCCAAGGGCCGAAAACCAAGCTGGCACTTGGGCTCCAGATTTGATCGCTGGCTTTTCCGGAGTTTTCCTTGCGGTCGCCGTTCACTTTAAATTGGTAAGCATCATGACGCAGTCCAAAATTGGTGCGGAAGAAATCAGTCCAACGCGTGCTGGCGTCAAGGTACACGCCCAGACTAGTTTCGGTAATGTGATCTTGGCGCACGGTTGAGAGTTGTTGGCGCGCGCGTGTCTTGTGTAGACCGTTAAAAATATTGTCGTTCTGTAGCTGGCTACCTAGTGTGATGTCGGTATTTTTGCCTTGGAAATGTGTATGCCAGGTATGACTAGCGTTGATGCCGCCAGTAACACGACGATCCGGTTGGCTGAATTGGTCACCATTGATGGGATAGTCCATGAATTAAGTGAAATTTGAAAACATG
>CAYXJI010000420.1:0-3235 GCA_964465175.1 uncultured Burkholderiaceae bacterium
CAAGATTAAAAAAGTCTTGTACGTCAGCGGGGAGGAGTCAGGCGCGCAGATCGCCTTGCGTGCCAAGCGCCTGATGGTAGAGGCGGATGGTTTGTCTTTGCAGGCAGAGATTCAGCTAGAAAAAATTCTGAATACTTTGTCCGAGCATAAGCCGCAAGTAGTTGTAATCGATTCGATACAAACCATGTACTCCGATGCCTTGACTTCTGCACCGGGCTCGGTCGCGCAGGTGCGTGAATGTGCTGCACAACTGACGCGCGTTGCTAAGACCATGAACATCACGATGATTTTGGTCGGACATGTGACAAAAGAAGGCGCATTGGCAGGGCCGCGCGTGTTGGAACATATCGTCGATACCGTTTTATATTTCGAGGGCGATACACATTCGAGTTTTCGCTTGGTGCGAGCCATTAAAAATCGATTTGGTGCGGTCAATGAGCTAGGTGTCTTTGCCATGACTGAACGTGGTCTGAAGGGGGTGTCGAATCCATCTGCTTTATTCTTGTCGCAGCACGATACGCAGGTGGCAGGTTCCTGCGTAATGGTGACGCAAGAGGGGACGCGTCCTTTGTTAGTGGAGATTCAAGCCCTAGTTGATACCTCGCATGCACCCAATGCCAAACGACTGTCCGTCGGATTGGAGCAAAATCGTTTGGCAATGTTACTGGCAGTATTGCATCGACATGCGGGCGTCGCAGCATTTGATCAAGACGTTTTTATCAATGCGGTGGGTGGGGTGAAAATTACCGAGCCGGCTGCGGATTTGGCGGTTCTTTTGGCGATTAATTCATCCATGCGCAATAAACCCTTGCCACGCGGCTTGGTGGTGTTTGGTGAGGTTGGCTTGGCGGGGGAAATTCGCCCCGCGCCACGGGGACAGGAGCGTTTGCGAGAAGCGGCGAAGCTGGGTTTTTCGGTGGCGATGATTCCGAAGTCGAACGCACCGAAACAAAAAATCGAAGGATTACAAATTATTCCAGTGGATCGAATTGATGAGGCGCTCAATAAAATTCGCGATGTTGATGGCTTAGTTGACGACTAGTGAATTGTGCTTAGATTTTGCTTTGATTGAGGACGAGACCTCGGTGTCGCGATAGCGAGGTCTCTGTATTCATTCTTTGTCGACGCTTAATCAAAGTGGCCCGCTATTTTTTACTCGGTTTGATTTTTTGTTTTGGCGACAGCACGGTGGCCAAGGCTTTTGGCATGGTATCGGGATAGTCTTGGCTAAAATGGAGGCCGCGGCTCTCGCGTCTTGATAGGGCGCTATTGACGATGAGTGAGGCGACTTCGACCAAATTACGTAACTCTAATAAATTATTGGAGATGCGGAAGTTGGCATAATATTCGTCGATTTCTTCCTTCAGCAATTTGATGCGATGTTTAGCACGTTCTAAGCGTTTGGTGGTTCGAACGATGCCAACATAATTCCACATGAAGCGGCGCAATTCGTCCCAGTTGTTCGCAATCACCACTTCTTCATCTGCGTCAGAAACGCGACTTTCGTCCCACGCTGGGAGCGCTGGTAGGTCGAAAGGAAGTTGCTCTGCGATATGTTGTGCAGCAGCTTTACCGACTACCAAGCATTCCAATAAAGAGTTACTCGCAAGTCGATTGGCGCCGTGTAAGCCTGTATAAGCTGTTTCGCCTACGGCATAGAGTCCAGGGACATCGGTCCTGCCAATAGTGTCGGTGACTACGCCGCCGCAAGTGAAGTGCACCGCCGGCACTACCGGGATGGCTTGTTTGGTAATGTCTATGCCTAACTCTAAACAGCGGGCATAGATTGTTGGAAAATGTTCTTTTAAGAATTCGGGCGGCTGATGGCTGATGTCGAGTTCGACATAATCCAAACCACGTTTTTTCATTTCAAAATCAATGGCCCTTGCAACGACATCGCGTGGCGCTAATTCCGCACGCTCATCATGCGCCGTCATAAAGCGCGTCCCTGCTGCTGCCCCGGCTTCAGCGGGTAATTTTAAAATGCCACCTTCGCCACGGACGGCTTCGGTAATCAAAAATGATTTGGCATAAGGGTGATACAGGCACGTTGGATGAAACTGCATGAATTCCATATTGGCGACGCGACATCCAGCCCGCCACGCCATCGCAATTCCATCACCTGTTGCTGTGTCGGGGTTGGTAGTGTAGAGATAGACTTTACCTGCGCCGCCCGTTGCCATCACCGTATGTTGCGCACTGACGGTATGGACAACGCCGGATTTGACATCCTGCACATAGAGGCCCAGACAGCGCGGGGTAGCAGCCCTGTCATCAATTTTATTGGAGGTAATGACGTCAATCGCGTAGTGATGTTCGAACAAGCTAATATTCGGGTGCTTGCGTACCAGTTGTTCTAGTGTGACCTGTACCGCATGTCCGGTTGCGTCGGCCGCATGAATAATGCGTCGTTGACTATGGCCACCTTCACGCGTCAAGTGAAACCCTAATTCCGCATGCTGGTCTTTGGTAAAGGGGACGCCTTGTTCAATCAGCCAATCGATTGCAGCGCGACCTTGTTCAATGATGGTGCGCGTGGCGCTTTCATCGCATAGGCCAGCGCCAGCAACGATGGTGTCGGCGATATGTTGTTCATTGCTATCATGAGAATCAAGCACGGCCGCTATGCCACCTTGTGCCCAATTACTCGCACCGTCGAGCAAGGTGCGTTTGGAAATGATGGCGACTTTATGCGTCTTTGCCAAATGCAGAGCTACCGACAAACCCGCCAAACCACTGCCAACTATGGCTACATCAAATTTCATCATGAGTATCGACCGTCTATGTTTTACGTGAAAGGGCTCAACTATATGCGATCCGATCGTATTTTTCTTATTTTTTTATGTGGTTAGCGCTTAAAAAGCGCCCAAAGCGCTTGACATGGTACTGATCGCCTTGATCTAATACCGGATGCAAATTTTTGCACTTAGTCGCAGGGGTTGAATAGTTGGGATTAAGCGCAAAAACATCATCGTTGTGTTAATTTTTTGTGAGGGGACCATAAGTGAATAAAACTGAATTGATCGACCATATCGCTAAAACTGCCGATTTGTCAAAAGCTGCTTCTGGACGTGCGTTAGATGCAATCATTGGCGCTGTTAAAACAACTTTGAAAAAGAACGGTACAGTAACGCTGGTCGGTTTCGGTACGTTTTCTGTCGGCAAACGCGCTGCGCGTACTGGCCGCAACCCTCGTACCGGTGAGGCCATTAAGATTAAGTCTGCTAAGGTTCCT
>CAYXJI010000421.1:0-3223 GCA_964465175.1 uncultured Burkholderiaceae bacterium
CAATTTTGCGTAAGTCCTATCTTTATGAAATGAACTTGATTTGATAATTCTATCATTGTAGAATTATCGTAGTTTAATCCAAATCAAACCTTAGTCAAATCTTTAGGCATAAAAATCCATGCAAACCAAAGCAGTCATCACGGCACTCGCCGCCCTAGCACAAGAATCGCGCCTCGCCGTTTTTCGGCTCTTGGTGCAAGTGGGTCCAGCCGGCATGGCGGCCAGCAAAATCGCCGAAGACCTTGGCGTGCCGCCCTCTTCACTCTCGTTTCATCTCAAAGAATTGTCGTATGCCGATTTGATCCAATCGCGCCAAGAAGGACGCTTTGTGATTTATTCGGCGAATATCACCAGCATGAATAGCCTGCTAGGTTTTTTGACTGAAAACTGCTGCGGCGGCAATCCTTGTGTCGCCAGCCCAGCCGCCAATTGCTGCGATGCCGAGCAAGTTTGAAATCGTACTAAGCTAAACGCCAGCGCGAGCTGATTATCCTGCTGGTGACCCCACTATTGAACCATCCTAGAAAGGACCTGTTGTGAACGTTTTATTTTTATGTACCGGTAATTCTTGCCGCTCTATTTTGGGCGAAGCCACTTTCAATCATTTAGCGCCTACAGGCTGGATGGCGATGAGTGCGGGCAGCAAGCCGACAGGCGAAGTGCATCCACGTTCAATTGCACTGCTAAAGAGCGAAGGGATTGCGACCGACGGTTATTTCAGCAAATCTTGGGACAATTTACCTGCCACGCCCGACATTGTAATCACTGTCTGCGCGAGTGCTGCCGGTGAAACATGCCCTGCGTATCTAGGGGCAGTATTGCGTACGCATTGGGGGGTAGAAGATCCCGCGCACGCCACGGGTTCGGATGCGGAAATTGATGCAGCCTTTCAGCTTGCTTATCGTATCTTGCGTGCACGTATTGAGGCTTTCTTGGCCTTGCCACTAGCGACGCTGGCGCAAGACCAACAGCAACTCAAAATAGAGTTGGATAAAATTGGAGCGATCTCCGCATGAGTAAACATGGAATTATTAATACCGCAATGCTGCGACGACTGGTCGCCGAAGGTTTAGGCACCGCTTTTTTGTTGGCGGTAGTGGTCGGCTCTGGCATCATGGCCGAGCGATTAGCGGGTGGCAATGTGGCGCTTGCTTTGTTGGCGAATGCACTTGCCACAGGCGCTGGTTTGATCGCCTTGATTTTAATGTTTGGCAGCATTTCAGGTGCGCATTTTAATCCTGTGGTGACGCTCTCTGAAGCCTGGCAAAAGAAGCTGCCTAGCCGCGAAGTAATGCCATATATTCTGGTGCAAATTTTGGGTGCATATGCCGGCGTTGCGGCGGCACATGGCATGTTTGAAGCGCCTTTGTTTTTTGCGTCCGAACATGTGCGCACAGGCATGTCGCAATGGTGGAGTGAATTCGTCGCGACTTTTGGTTTGATCGCCGTGATCATTAGTTGTACTCGTAGTCGCCCGACAGTAACGCCATTCGCGGTGGCTGCGTATATCACTGCAGCCTATTGGTTCACCTCGTCGACCTCATTTGCCAATCCCGCCGTCACTTTAGCGCGCGCCGCGACCAATACTTTTGCGGGCATACGCCCTATGGATGCGCCTGGATTTATTATTGCGCAATTGCTAGGCGCTGGCGCGGCGACTTTGATTTTTTGCTGGCTGTATCCTGCGCCGGCAGAAAAACAATCTAGCTAATTTCGCTCTTTACCTTTAAATCACATCATTGAAATAACCATGACCATCACGATTTACCACAATCCCAAATGCGGCACGTCGCGCAATACCCTAGCCCTAATTCGCAACACGGGCGCTGAGCCAACTATCATCGAATATCTCAATAATCCGCCAAATAAAGAAAGCTTATTGGCATTGATTGCGACGATCGGTTCGCCAGTGCGCGAGATCATGCGGCAGAAAGAAAGCATCTACCAAGCGCTGCAATTAGATGATGCAAAATGGAGCGACGAGGCACTGGTCGATCATATGTTGGCACATCCCATCCTAATCAATCGTCCGATCGTCGTCACCAGCGTAGGCACACGACTGTGTCGTCCTTCCGAAATCGTGTTGGATATTTTGCCCTTGCCGCAGTTGGGTGAATTTACCAAAGAAGATGGTGAAAAAGTGATTGATGCCAATGGAAAGCGTGTCAGTCATGCCAACTAAGTTGCCAACTGAGATGATCGCCTTACCCAGCCTAAGCTCTGAGCATTTTGCGGTGCCACAGGTCGAACAATTCACGCGCGCCACAACCGCCACACACGCGCCCAGAATTTTGCTGCTATACGGTTCGCTGCGTCAACGCTCCTATAGCAAGCTGCTGACTTTGGAAGCGGCGCGTCTACTCGAAGCCATGGGTGCAGAAACCCGCATCTTCGATCCCCATGGTTTGCCATTACCTGACGATGCGCCTGACACGCACCCAAAAGTACAGGAGCTACGCGCGCTAGCCCAGTGGGCCGAAGGCATGGTGTGGACTTCGCCAGAACGGCATGGCGCTATGACGGGCATCATGAAAGCGCAGATTGATTGGATACCTTTATCGGTAGGTGCGGTACGTCCAACCCAAGGCAAAACGCTCGCGGTAATGGAAGTCTCCGGCGGTTCGCAGTCGTTTAATGCAGTCAATCAAATGCGTATTTTAGGGCGCTGGATGCGCATGATTACGATCCCGAATCAATCTTCGGTCGCCAAGGCGTTTTTAGAATTTGATGAAGCGGGAAGAATGCGTCCCTCTTCTTACTATGATCGCGTGGTCGATGTGATGGAAGAGTTGATGAAATTTACGTTATTGACACGGGGCTCATCGGCCTACTTAGTCGACCGCTATAGTGAACGCAAAGAGAGCGCAGAAGAGCTGAGCAAACGTGTGAATCAAAAAAGCATTTAGCCCAGCATTTCAATGAGGATTGGCGATGAAGACGGATGCACTTTTCGAGCGTGTTTTGAGGCGAATGAGGCGCTAATAACGAACTATTAGCAAGGAAGTTTAGCAAAAATAGCCGAAAATGCGCCGTCAGCACACCAATAGCACCGCAGGTGCGCCTAATGAAAAATCTGGGTTTAGTGCGCTGACAAAAAAATACCCGAGCAAGTAAAGCTCGGGCATTTTTTGTTCGATCAATATCTCTTCAGGTCTATACAAGCGCCTGAAGCTCGCTGTCAGCAATTATGCGGCCAAAAATACAGGCGATTTAGCTGCAGTAG
>CAYXJI010000422.1:0-2402 GCA_964465175.1 uncultured Burkholderiaceae bacterium
ACGCCAAAGCTTGGGAGATTTTCTTAGAGCGCGTGTTTGCGGCGCTAGCTGCTTTATCGCATAGACCCGTGGTAATTTTATGGGGAAAAGTTGCTGAGCGACTTTTAAGCATTCCAAGTATGAGTACATTTGAACTAGCCCGATCTGAACATCCTTATAATTTGAGTTTTATTGCAAACGAAACTATGCAAACTCTATTTGCGGAACTTAAATTATTGCGTAAAGCAAGGACAACGACAAATTAAGTCTTGTAGTTTTCACTAAGAAATTGTCAGTAATTTACAAAAATTGCCTCAAATCAACAATGGGTGCTGAATCTTTATCTCGGTGACTTACGCATTACGGTAAAATAAGTTGGAATTGAGCGTATCAAGTGAAGGTATCTATCGCGTTTAATCGCATTGAGGAATAGTTGCTGGTATGTTAAAAAAAATCCAATTTGATCAAATCCGTAAGGGGATGTACATCAAAGAATTGTGTACTTCTTGGATGTCCTCACCATTTTGGCAAAAATCTTTTTTGATCGATGATGCAGACACCATAGCCAAGATCAAAAGCGCAGGAATTCGCGAAGTGTGGATCGATACGGATAAAGGCTGCGATGTCTTGGCGCCGGTCGATGAAGTTGCACCTACAACCAAGGCAGAACCTGTTGTGATTGAGGTCGCTGCAGTCGAACCAAAGGCACCAACGCCCGCACTGTCCTATAGCGAAATCGCTACGGTTTCTATGGATGCTGAGTTGGGGCGCGCGGCTAAAATTGTGGGGAAATCCAAGTCGGCCGTGTTTTCAATGTTTAGTGAAGCGCGCATGGGAAAAGCGATAGAGGCTGAACATGCAATGCCTTTGGTCGAGGAAATCGCAACGTCGGTGATGCGCAATCCCGGTGCTTTAATCGGCTTGGCGCGATTAAAGACCGCCGACGATTACACCTATATGCATTCGGTCGCGGTCTGTGCATTGATGATTGCATTGTCGCGCCAACTCGGCTTGAGTGACGAAGAAACTCGCGAAGCTGGATTGGCTGGTTTGTTGCACGATATCGGTAAAATGGCAGTGCCATCAGAAATTCTTAATAAGCCAGGGCGCCTGACCGAAGATGAATTCACCTCGGTGAAAGAGCATCCGAGTGCTGGCTATGCCATGTTATTGGAGTCAAAAGGCGTAGGGAAAATCGCCTTGGATGTTTGCTTGCATCATCATGAAAAAGTAGATGGTAGCGGCTATCCAAAAGGACTACTGGGCGAACAAATTAGTTTGTATGCAAAGATGGGCGCCGTCTGTGATGTGTATGACGCGATTACCTCGAATCGTCCCTATAAAGCGGGTTGGTGTCCTGCTGAATCACTAAAGAAAATGTCGGAGTGGAGTAAAGGACATTTTGATGAACGCGTGTTTCAGGCATTTATTCGAAGTATTGGCATTTACCCTGTTGGCACCTTGGTCAAATTACATTCTGGTCGCTTGGGTGTGGTGATTGAACAGTCGGTAGGAAAGTCACTTTTATTACCGAAAGTGCGCGCTTTTTTTTCGACCAAATCAATGGCGTATATACCACCTATATTGCTTGACCTTGGCGGCCCCGGCATTCAAGATAAAATTTTGTCACGTGAAGATGCTGCAACGTGGGGGCTTAAAGACATCAATCGTTATTGGCTTGGCGACGCTGTGGAAACCAAATAGCTGGCTAACAGGCCTACTTTCTTCAGACAGATTTTTTGCGGCATTTTGTCTGAAAACCAACGTCTTTAAATAAATCTTTTTCTGTGTGATTTTGCTAGATGCCATCAGGTAAAATGCATCTATGAAAATTTTGATTAGCAATGATGATGGCTACTTGGCTCCCGGTATTCTCGCTTTGGCGCGCGCTTTAAGTGAGATTGCCGACATCACCGTAGTCGCGCCCGACAGTAACCGTTCTGGTACGTCGAATGCCCTCACTTTAGACCGACCATTGTCTGTGCAGCGTGCCGATAATGGTTTTTATTTCGTAAACGGTACGCCATCCGATTGCGTGCATGTTGCGCTCACTGCCTTGATGGCCGAAAAACCAGACTTGGTTGTTTCCGGCATTAATCATGGACAGAATATGGGCGACGATACTTTGTATTCTGGTACGGTTGCTGCCGCGACCGAAGCGTATTTGTTTGGTATTCCCGCTATCGCATTTTCTCAAGTAGACAAAGCTTGGCAGCACCTAGACGATGCGGCACGTATCGCTAAGGAAATAGTGCAGCGAAAATTCTTGTCTTTGCCGCGCCCATTTTTGCTGAACGTGAATATTCCCAATTTAGCTTACTCTCAAATCGCGGGTATTCGTAGTGCGCGCTTAGGTAAGCGCCATATGTCTGAGCCCGTCATACAAATGCAAGATCCTTCTGGTCGCACTATCTATTGGATAG
>CAYXJI010000422.1:2412-3216 GCA_964465175.1 uncultured Burkholderiaceae bacterium
AAACGTTTTCCTTTAAGTTTGGCATCATTAGCCGATAGGCGTGGTGGTTCGGTGAGTAAAGATCCTTCGGCAAATCCGCAAACGGCGGTTCGAAATGCTGCCAATTATGCACCAGCTAAAAGCAAACTTCTCGCAACTTCTAAACTGACTTCCACTTCTCCCGCTTTATCGAATGCTTCGTACTCTGCGCACGCCACTAATTCTTCAAAATCGTATCAAGAATTTGCTAGCCCAACGCCGCGCGCTGAGGTGATGGTCTCCCATAAAATAAGACAGGCGATGGTTGCGCGGGTTGCGCAGCAGGGCGTGCAAGATAAAGTCGTGTTGGCGGCCTTAGACGCTATTCCTCGGCATTTATTTATAGAATCGGGCTTGTCGAGTCAAGCCTATATTGACGCTTCTTTGCCGATTGGTCACCATCAAACTATTTCGCAGCCCTATATCGTTGCCCGTATGAGCGAAATTATGCGCAATGGTAGGGATTTGAATAAAATTCTGGAGATCGGTACTGGGTGTGGCTATCAAGCTGCTAGCAAAAGATGTTTACTCCATAGAGCGAATCAAGGCGCTGCACGAGCTGGCGAAAGATAATTTAAGGCCAATGCGCATCCCCAATATACGTTTGCATTATGGAGATGGCATGTTAGGTTTGCCACAAGTTGCTCCATTTGACGGTATTATATTGGCAGCGGCAGGATTGGAGGTGCCGCAGGCCTTGTTGTCGCAGTTAAGTCTAGGTGGTCGTTTGATTGCACCTGTAGGCGGACGTAATCAGGTACTGCAGTTGATTGAACGCACGGCGCA
>CAYXJI010000423.1:0-3201 GCA_964465175.1 uncultured Burkholderiaceae bacterium
GGCACGTTCGACAATTTGCTGCCGTGTGGGGAAGCGCCAGCGATTGCGCCGATTATCGGCGGCTGGGTGGTGTCACATTCGGATTGGCGTACTATTTTCTTGCTCTTGTTTGCCTATACCGTGGTGCTATTTATTGGCTGCTATAAATTTTTGCCGGAATCTTTGCCTGTTGAAAAACGTCAGCCCTTTCCTGTGGAATTTGTGTGGCGTAGCTATGGTGATGTATTTAAGTCGCCTGGTTTTCATTTTATGGCGGGTACCATTGCTTGTAATTTTGCTGGGATATTTTTGTTTATCTCTTCGGCGCCAGCGTTTGTCACGCAACATTTGAAATTGGATGCGCAGAGCTTCGCTTGGCAATTTGTGCCTATGGTGGGCGGGATTTTTCTGGGTTCGCTAGCCGCGAATCGTTTGGCGGGGCGTTTGACGATTCCTAAACAGATTGGAATTGGCTTTATGTTTTTGATGGCGGCGGCGTTGGTGAATGTGGTGTTTCATTTCTTTTCGGCACCCATGTTGCCGTGGTCTGTCATTCCTTTGTTTTTCTATGCTTTCGGTATGTCGATAGTATTTCCTGGTGCGACTCTGATGGTGTTGGAGTTGTTCCCAAGCATCCGTGGCATCGTTGCTTCCTGTCAGTCTGCTTCGGTGACTTTGTTAAGTGCCTTTGTCGCTGGGGTGATGGCGCCGGCGCTGGATCATTCTGTGCTGTCGTTGGCCTTGGGGCAGTTGGGTTTCGCCACCATGGGATTGGTACTTTGGTACAGTGGTCGGGCGTATCATCGCTCTCGGAGTCGAGCAGGGCATTGGTAACATCTTAGATCAAGATTTCTATATAAGTATTGCTGCAATGCAGTATTTGGTTTGTGCTGATGTTTAGCTTGAATTTTCAATTTGTGACAGCATTTATTGCCTGTCACAGCCTTCGTCACAAATCGGGCATCAACATGATTTCCGATTTGTGATCATGCATTTTCACTCTGATAAAAAGTTTGCGTGAAGTCATCAAGTTGTCATTTTTGATGATTACACTGCGCACTGTCATTGGATCGCTGTGTTGGTTCAAGGCTTCAAAAAAGACTTGTACACCGTTTTTGCGGCAGTTTTTTATGCATTGCAGCAAAAAACAATTTTTTAATTTTCTGGAACGTAAACTATGAAAAAATCTATTCTTGCACTGGCACTTTTGGGTGCATTTTCTAGTGCCGCTATGGCGCAATCTTCTGTCACGATCTACGGCGTGGTCGACGTCGGTGTGGCATATAAAGATGCAGGTGCAGGCAAACTGACTTCCTTGGACAGCGGTTTGAATTCCACATCACGTTTGGGTTTCAAAGGTACTGAAGCTTTGGGTGGTGGTTTGAAAGCCAATTTCAACTTGGAAATGGGTTTGAAAGCAGACACAGGCGCGAATGATGCCGCTATCTTCGCACGTGGCGCTTGGGTAGGTTTGTCAGGTGACCATTTTGGTTCTGTGAACTTTGGTCGTCATAAGTCTTTGACTTACATCTATGGTGCACAAATTGATCGATTCATGGTTGGTTTTTTGGGTAAAACGGACTTGATGTTTAAGATCAATGCAGTTCGCGATAACTCCATCACTTACACATCACAAAGCTTCGGTGGTTTCTCCGTTGCTGCGCAATATGGTTTCGGTGAAAAAGCGGGCGATGCAACAGCAAACCGCGTGACTAGCGTTGCTGCTTCTTATGTGAATGGTCCTTTGAATGCGAACATCGTTTGGGATCAATTAAAAGATGCGAACGGTAACTTGGCAATCGGCGGCGAAAAATTATTGGCTGGCGCATCTTATGATTTGGGTAAAGACTTCTTCGGCGTGAAATTGAACGCGATGTACGAAGAGATCAAAGGCTCTACTAGTTTGACTAATTTGAAAGAAACGAAAGAGCAGTTGTACATGGTAGGTGGCTCGATCAAAGAAGGCGCTAATACTTTCATCGTCAGCTACACAGATTCCAATGTAAAAACAAGCACGCACGCTAACTCTAGCCGTATCGCTTTGGGCTACACTTACGACATGTCCAAGCGTACTAATTTGTATGCTTCAGTGGCCAACGTCAAAAATGAAAAATCTGTCAAAATTTTGGCTGACCTGAACGGCGCGACAGCACGTTTGTTCAATGTTGGTATTCGTCATAAGTTCTAATAATTTGTTCGAAAATAGGCTTAGACGCAATTGCTGTTGCAGTGCGTCCTAGTCGGTAGTGTAGATCTATAAAAAAACTGCCTGTGCAAATTTTTGCCAGGCAGTTTTTTTTGGGAGTGCGCCCGGCAGGGCGCACTAACTAGGAGGTGAAAGACCTCTGCTCGCCCGATAAGGGGAAGCGCTGGCTAAAGGGCAAGGGTGTCGTGGGTGACTGCGAATCTGAAGGAAGCCCGCTAATGTAAGCGCTTGTCAAAAGACTGTAGGGGAATTGTTAGTGAAATGTAGATACGCTTGTTTCTAAGTTTGATTGCACTACAATGCAGACATCAGGTAAACGTCCTTGTTTTATTTTTGTTTGAAATGTGAGGTGTCATCATGAAAAAAATTGTAATTGCTTGTTTGATCTTGAGTGTATTTTCTGGCGCAGCCCATGCTGGAGAGGCTAAGCTGAAATGGGGAAATCTGGATGATTTCACGGATGTTAGTCCTGGTTACGAACTCAAAGATGCTTTTAGAGAACGATTGATGCAGGAGTTTGGCCTTGTATTTTCTAATTTCGCTAGTAAATTGCCAGACGGTTATCAATTAGATGTCACGGTGAATGATCTCGATTTAGCTGGCGATGTGCGCCCAAGTGCTAGCATCCATCAAATTCGTTTTATGACGCAGATTTATTGGCCGCGTATGAAGTTTCAATACGAATTGCGTAATGAAAAAAATGAAATTGTCAGCTCAGGTGTGGAAGAGCTACGCGACATGGATTATCTAGGGCGAGCAAGGGTTCCCTCGGGCAGAACTAGTTTTGAGTTCGAAGAAAAAATGATACATGATTGGTTTAGAAAGCAAACTATCGCAGGCGTGTTTCCATCAAAAGACATGAAAGCAGTCGCAGTAAAGTAATTATCCCTAGTTTTAAAGGTAGTTCGTGACAGAAAGGCCGATCTTTAAGGAGGTTGGCCTTTTTTATGGTGTTAATAATGGAGACTTCTGCACGAGCTACTGCGCGACCGAATTTTGAATCTTCGATGCTCGCT
>CAYXJI010000424.1:0-406 GCA_964465175.1 uncultured Burkholderiaceae bacterium
CTACGCCTTGCCATCCCACCTTTTGGCTTGAACGCATCTCCCGATTTAAATGTTAGCAGACCCTAATCTCCTAAAGCAACATCTCATGCCAAACGCCACATTTCGTTTTATTGAGCACGAATCGTATGGTCGTCGTCTACTCGGGCGGCTGCTGCCGCTCATCGTCTTTATCTGTGCAGGTATCGCAACCGAATTAATATTATTCGAAGAGCAACGCCGTCAAGCTAGTATCCAACAACAAAATTTAATCAGCGCTTCCGGCGAGCTACGCGCCATCATAGAATCGGAGTTAAACGCTAGCATCCATCTTGCATCGGGTTTAGTGTCTTTCATTCAAGCTAAAAACGGCCAATACCAAAACGCCGAAATTGAATTTTGGTTAAGCAAATTACAGATGCAAGAACGC
>CAYXJI010000424.1:416-3168 GCA_964465175.1 uncultured Burkholderiaceae bacterium
GCAATCTCACGTTAGCGCCCAATAATCGAATACAAACCGTCGTCCCCTTACTGGGCAATGAAACAGTCCTAGGCTTAAACTTCCCCGACATTCCCGAACAATGGCCCGCCATCGAAAAAATAATCCTCAGCCAGCGCCCCTCTTTAGTCGGCCCTTTCCAATTAAAACAAGGTGGCTTAGGCTTAGCCTACCGTGTCCCCATATTTTTGGATGATAAACAATACTGGGGATTGCTCACCACGATCCTTGATGCCGAGGCCGTATTTCGTCTCGCGGCAACAAGGGCGCAAGCGCTGCATTTGGATTTTGCCATTTTTGATCTCGATCAAACGCAAAAGAGCCGCGCAATTTACGGTAATCCAAATTTAGAACGCCAGCCGACCAGCGCCTTAAGCGTGAATATTCCGGGACGCCAAATTGAGCTTCATACAAAATCGAAAGACCTCAACGCCACGCCTAATTTTAGACTGGCGCAAAGATTAACTGGCTGGATCGTCGCCGCACTTTTAGGTCTATTACTAGCACGCACGTTTGCGGCATACCGACGCCAAGCCACCACTTACTTCGCGTTAAACGAAAGCCAACAACGCTTCCTCAGCGCTTTTGATACAGCACCACAAGGCATGGCATTAATTAATGATGAGGGTCACTGGATCAGTATCAATCCTATGTTGTGCGACATTTTGGGTTATGACGAATATCGTTTGATGCAAATTCCTGTCATTCAATTATCAGAAAAGTTAGGCATTGATCAATTGCGCCGACGTTGGCATGAGCAAGGCGAAAAGAGCTTGCAATTTGAACTCGAACTTAAACATTCTGCAGGCAACGATGTCGCATGCTTAGTGAGCCTCGCGCACGTAGAACATCAACAACTAGAAAAAGCCTATTGGATTTTTCAAGTGATTGATATTAGCCGTAGAATCGCGGTGGAGAAAAAATTGCAGGCCAGCGCTGAATACACTCAGACAATACTAGACAACGTGGCAGAAGGAATCGTGAGTGTCAGCTTGGGCGGCACACTGCGCTCTATCAATCCGGCAGCAATCGCCATTTGGAAACATGCTGACGATGTTTTTCAGCATACTAATTTCTTCCAACTATTAGGCGACAGAACCGTTGTCAAAGAAATTGAAGAATTTGTACGCGATGTAAAAGATTATGGCGCTAGTCAAATCCCTTGCCTGGTGCGCGAAAGCAGTGCGGTCGATCACGAAGGCAATCACATCGCGATCGAATTTTGCATTTCTGCGACGGAACAAAAAGAGGAAACAGAATTAATTATCGTCATACGCGACATCAGTGAGCGCAAGCGTTTAGAGCAAATGCAGAGTGAGTTTGTTTCCATCGTCAGTCATGAACTAAGAACGCCGCTGACTTCGATTATTGGCTCTTTAAAACTGATAGAAGGTGGTGTGTTTGGCGCGCTACCGGATTCTTTGGGAAGCATGATACGCATTGCACTACAAAACGGACAGCAGTTGGCGTTGATTATCAATGACATACTCGACATGGATAAACTCGCCTCAGGAAAAATGTCCTTCAAGCTTGAGGCATTACCGATTATGCCTTTGATTCAACTCGCCATAGAAAGCAATATCGGCTTCGCCAGACAGCATCAAGTCGACATCCTCGTGATAGAGTCCCTGCCTGATTGCATCGTATTAACCGATGCTCTGCGACTACAGCAAGTGTTGGCTAACCTACTCTCCAACGCAGCCAAATACTCTCAACCAGGTGGCAAAATAGAAATCCACTTACATCCTTTGCCCGAGCATGTAAAAATCACCATACGCGATTTTGGCGAAGGGATACCGAAAGATTTTCAAACGCGCTTGTTTAAGAAATTTTCCCAAGTCGATAGCAGTAGCACCCGTCGCAAAGGGGGGACCGGGCTAGGACTTTTCATTTGCAAACAAATGATGCAAAACATGAATGGAGAAATCGGATTTGAATCGACTGAAGGCATAGGCTCATTGTTTTATTTCACCTTACCTTTGGCAACACCAGCCCAAAGCGATAAACCGAACTCCGAATGACCGTGGTCAAAAAAAAACGCGAAGCAAAATCATTCGCGTCTTTTTTTTTGTAGGACTTACTATCACGAGCATGAATAAAGCGATTTACAAACCCGTATGCGCGACGATGTAAGCCTTCATTTTTTCAACATCGGTATCCATGACGTCAAAGCGTTGCGGCAAGGCTTCGATATTTTCAAAACCTTGCGGACGCTCTGCATCACGTCCCAAAGCTTCTTGTATCGTTTCATTAAATTTCGCTGGCAAGGCGGTTTCCAATACGATCATGGGAATATTTTCTTGCCAATGTTCGAGCGCGACTTTGATGCCATCCGCAGTGTGCGTATCGACCGTGATGCCGTAGTTTTTTTCTACTTGGCGTATGGTTTGCAAACGATCTGCATGAACCGATTTACCGGAAGCAAAGCCGAATTGCGCGATCTTTGCAAACTCATCGCCATCACTGCCTGGCGCACCAGACAAATCAAAGCCGCCTTCCGTTTCTACTTTCTTAAATAGCGCTTTGACGCGCGCCGTGTCGCCATTTAACAAATCACACACAAAGCGCTCAAAGTTCGATGCTTTAGAAATATCCATCGATGGACTAGTGGTGTGATAGGTCTCCGCTGATTTACGCACACGATAAATACCAGTACGGAAAAACTCATCGAGCACATCATTTTCGTTCGTCGCCACCACCAATTGCGCGATCGGCAAACCCATCATGCGTGCGA
>CAYXJI010000425.1:0-3150 GCA_964465175.1 uncultured Burkholderiaceae bacterium
TTGAGCACGGCGAGGCGGCAACAACGACGCTGGGGCGGTTTTGCGTAAGTCCTATCTTTTAATCGTGGTTAATATTTTTTTCTTGCTTACTCGCGACATAATCCGAGTGACGAATATCGCGACCCTCTACGATATAAATCGTGTGTTCGGCGATATTTTTGGCATGATCACCAATGCGCTCTATCGCTTTGGCGACCCATAAGGCGTCCAAGGCAGTTGAAATCGTACTCGGGTCTTCCATCATAAACGTAATCAGATTACGCATAATGGAGCGAAAATCATGATCAATGGTGTCATCAAACGCGATCAACTGTACCGCTTTGGCATCGTCCAAACGTGCAAAGGCATCTAAAGACTGATGCAACATGTGCGCCACATTATTCGATAACACGCGTACTGTTTCATAGCCGCTAAACATAGGATTACTACGATGCTTACTCAACATGCTCTGTGCGATACGCGCTATTTTTGTTGATTCATCGCCTATGCGTTCCAGATCCGTAATCACTTTACCGGTCGCCATCACCATACGCAAATCGTTCGCTGCTGGTTGGCGCTTCACGATCAAATGGCTGCACATATCGTCCAACACAAGCTCTAAGCGATTCACTTCTTCGTCCGATTTGACCACGGCGGCGGCTTGCTCTTCATTTCCGGTGCGATAGCATGCCATCGCATCTTGAAAATGCGTCTCAACCAAACCACCCATAGACAAAACTTGAGAGCGGATCGCTTCCAAGTCGTGATTATATTGCGATGATGAATGTTCGCCTGTCATTGCTTACTCCTGAATTCGTTTAATTTAACTAGCTTCAATGCGTCAAAAAAATGGGGCTGCGGTACGTCTTAGACGTCCGACATTAACCGAAACGACCCGTGATGTAATCTTGGGTTTCTTTACGCACAGGGTTCATAAAGATATTGTCGGTCTCACCAAATTCGACCAACTCACCCAGATACATATAGGCGGTGTAATCAGAACAACGTGCTGCCTGTTGCATATTGTGGGTAACGATGGCGATGGTGTAATCCTCTTTCAGCTCATTGATCAATTCTTCGATCTTCACGGTCGAGATAGGATCGAGTGCCGATGTGGGTTCATCGAGCAATAAGACTTCAGGTTTCACCGCGACGCCGCGCGCGATACACAAGCGCTGTTGTTGACCACCTGACAAACTCAAGCCGCTGCTGCTCAATTTATCTTTAACTTCATTCCATAAAGCAGCTTTTTTCAATGACCACTCAACGCGTTCGTCCATCTCACCTTTAGACAGGTTTTCATACAAACGTACGCCAAAAGCGATATTGTCGTAGACCGACATCGGAAACGGCGTCGGCTTTTGAAATACCATCCCGACTTTGGCGCGCAACATATTGATGTCTTGGCCTGGCGATAAAATATTTTGACCGTTATAGATGATTTCGCCCACCGCTTTTTGGCCGGGATACAAATCATACATACGATTAAACGTGCGCAACAAGGTGGATTTTCCGCAACCAGATGGACCGATGAAGGCGGTCACTTTTTTATCATAGACTTTCAAATTCACATCTTGCAAACTACGATTGCTGCCATAGAAAAAATTCAAACCCTTGGTTTCTATGCAGGCTTTTGGCTCAACGGCGATTGGTTTTGTAATTGGATTCATGATCTCAAGCTCTAAATTATTTATGCACTTTTTGTGCGAAAACGGTACGTGACAGAATATTTAATGCCAAGACGCTAAAGGTCACCAACAAGGCACCGGTCCACGCCAGTCCACGCCAATTGTCATAAGGGCTCATGGCAAATTGGTAGATCACTACCGGCAAATTTGCCATCGGTTTATTCATATCAGTATTGATGAATTGATTGTTCAAGGCAGTGAAAAGCAAGGGGGCGGTTTCACCAGAAATACGCGCCACCGCCAACAACACACCAGTCAAAATACCGGCTTTCACAGCTTTAACGCGGATGAACAAAGCGACTTTCCAACGCGGTGCGCCGAGTGCAAAAGCTGCTTCACGCAAACTAGTCGGTACTAGCGCCAACATATTGTCCGTGGTACGCACCACCACCGGAATCGCGATCAAAGAAATCGCTAAAGTACCAGCCCAACCTGAGAAGTGTTTAATGTGCGCGACATAGATCGCATACACAAATAAACCGATCACCACGGAAGGCGCTGACAACATAATGTCGGTGACGAAACGGGTTAAATCGCTGAACCAATTTTTCTCACCATATTCAGCCAAATAAATCCCCGCCAAAATCCCGATCGGCGTGCTGATCAAAGTCGCGAAGCCCACCATCATCAAGCTACCCAATAAGGCATTGGCCAAACCACCACCCTCTTCGCCTGGCGCGGGAGTCGATTCCAGCAAGACCGCCAGACTCAGAGAACCAACACCTTTCACCACCAAGGTGAGCAAAATCCACATCAAGAAAAATACGCCTAATGCCATCGCGGCAGTGGAAAAGAAAATGCCTATCTTGTGCGTGCGTAAGCGCGACTTATAAACTGAATTCACAGCAGCTTGTGTCATTTCACACCTTCTTTTCTTTTCATACTTAGCAATAACAACTTCGCGGACGCTAACACCACAAAAGTAATCACGAACAAAATCAAACCTAATAGGAATAAGGACGCGACATGCAATTCAGATTCAGCTTCAGCAAACTCATTGGCGAGGCTAGAAGCGATACTATTCCCGCCAGCGAACAAAGACCAATGCAACTTATGCGCATTTCCGATGACAAAGGTAATCGCCATGGTTTCGCCTAGCGCGCGTCCCAAGCCCAACATCACACCACCAATCACACCAGCGCGGGTATATGGCAAAACGATTTTGCGCACTACTTCCCAGCGCGTACAACCGAGGCCGTAAGCAGATTCTTTTAACACCGGCGGTACGATTTCAAACACATCGCGCATAACGGAAGCGATGAAAGGAATAATCATAATGCCGAGAATAATGCCTGCGGTCAGCACACCGATACCGATCATGGAGCCAGAAAACAAAACGCCAATCACAGGCAGCTTACCCAGTGTATTGGCGAGCAATGGCTGACCATAACTACTAAAAAAAGGCGCAAATACAAATAGGCCCCACATACCATAAATGATACTGGGGACACCTGCCAATAATTCGACTGCCGTACCTAAAGGG
>CAYXJI010000426.1:0-3150 GCA_964465175.1 uncultured Burkholderiaceae bacterium
TACGAAATAATTATTGTTCGTCACAACTCGGCTATTGATTTGTATCTGTTGTTTGTTTTTCCAACACATCATTGATCGATCGCTCTCTCGTTACAGATGCAAACAATGCACCAAAGAGTGAGGCTAGAATGCCCGGTACAAACATGATCAAAGGGGCATAAATCCCCAATCCGCCAAAACCACCACCAGTGAACAATAAGAAAATTCCGAAATACAAGAGGTTCACAAATGACGCTACCACACATGCAAGAAAAGCATTTTTCCAAGCATTTGTTAAAGCAAAGCCAACAATGAATGCTAGAAACTAAGGAAACAGCAAGAGGAGCATATAAGAATCCTTAATTTGAATCGAAGATCAACGACAAATTCAATGTTCATTTCTGCTTCGAACTAAATGGGCCGTCTCAGATTGCCTGTGTATGAAAGAGTCAGCTTAGCTATTGGAGGCCGCCAAGATCCACAGTCTTATCGTACAGTGGCTTACCCTTGTCGACGATATGAACAGTATAGAGTTTTAATGAGGCTTCTCCCACAACTTTGAAGCCGCCATGTTGCACCATACGTAAATTCATTAGGCTGGCGCCAGTAGGAAGAGTTACTGGTTCTTTTCCCGGCGATTGAATCTGCGCGCCCTGCACCACGTATAACGCTTCAATGCCGTGATGCAGATGCAAATCTATGCCCTCGCCCGGCTTATATTCTGCAACGGAAGCAATCATTTCCATGCCGGTAGTAATACCATTAGCTCCTAGAAGCTCTACTCTTTGTTTCTCTTGGCGTTGCGGGGAGTCATGCAAGACTTGTGCAAGTATGGTTCCAGCACTACCAAATGCAATCAACCCAACCACCAAAGCGCATTGTCGAAGTTTGAAACGAATCATGAAGATCTTCTCCCTACCTAAGCAAAATAAAGTCTAAAAACTAGAACCAGCCTCTTTCAAGAACTCAATTTCTTCACGCGTCGATTCACGCCCCAAAATCGCATTGCGATGCGGATAGCGACCAAAACGATCGATGATGCGCTTATGCTTTAACTCAAATTCGTAGTTACCTTGGGGTGCATGCTCATGGAAGATCTTCTCAGCATAAACGTGGATCGCGGGAGATTCGCTATGCATGAATGGCATATAGAGAAAGTTTCTTTCGATCGGTGTTAAGCCATGATCGGCTTGTGCTCGAATCGCCTCTTGTGCCAAGACTAAGGCCATCGCATCTTGGGCAAAGGCTTGCGGCGTGTTGCGATAGACATTGCGCGAAAACTGATCGAGGATGATGATTTCGGCTAGGCGACCGTGGTCGTCAGAACGCCACGTATAAAGCTCGCCTGCGGCGGCCTGTAGCATCAAGCCTTGAAAGCGGGTTTGTATCAGTTGATCAAATTCAGGATCGACACTCCACCATTTCTTGCTGTCGATTTCTTCAAACCAAAAGTGAATAATGTCTTGGAACATAGGAAGCTTTCGTCGAGAGTCAAGTCAACCATTCTACCCGCGAAAGCGAAGTCAAGACGGGCAAGTTTAGTTTTGATCCACGGTGGAAATCAAACGCTCCGGTGCCAATACACCAAATTCTTGTAATTGGGCAGATCCGAGTAATTGTTTCGATGTTTGCTCAGGATCAACGCGATAAACTCGCACTCGCCCGAGTTCGCTTGGATGCGCAACAGCTTCCTTCGCCAAGGAAATCCTTTGGCCTTGCAAAAAACGTTTGGATAACTCTGGGTTCAAGAACACCTCAGGAAAACTCGACAGCAAAGCATCGACAGGTGCTAACAAGGCATGACGCTGCTCTTCGCTCATTTCAATCAATTGATCTAGCGTGACCGTATTTTCTACTAGAAGATGCCCGACATGGGTACGACGCAAGGCGTTTAAATGGGCGCCGCAGCCGAGTGCATTGCCGATATCTTCACCGAGCACGCGGATGTACGTGCCTTTGCTACAGCGTACATTCAATGTCAAAAAGGGCGCTTCGTATTTGACGAATTCGAGTAAATGTATCGTGACAGGTCGTGCTTCGCGTTCTAGTGTGATGCCTTCACGTGCATATTCGTAGAGCGGCTTGCCGTCGCGCTTCAACGCGGAATACATGGGCGGGACTTGTAGGATATCGCCTTTGAATTGTGCCAAGACCGCATGGATTTGTGCTTCGTTGACGTTCACTTCATGCGTCTGTATGACCTCGCCTTCGGTATCTCCAGTGTTGGTACCGACACCAAGGTGCACCACCGTTTGATAGGTCTTATCCGCCTCTAACAAATCAGCTGAAAATTTGGTGGCCTCGCCAAAACACAAAGGCAATAGGCCAGTGGCGAACGGATCTAAAGTACCTGTGTGCCCGGCTTTGATAGCGTTGACTAAGCGCTTAGCCTTAATCAAGGCATCATTGCTCGACCAACCCACGGGTTTATCTAGTAGCAGCACGCCGTTGATAGCTAGGCGTGTTTTTTTCTTAACCGCTTGGTTCATTATTCTGGTCACAAACTATAAAATCAAAAACAAAAATAACAACCGCAGAAACGCAGAGATCGCAGAGATCGCAGAGTTTTTTCTTATCACGTCTCTATGTAGCTTACACTTCTCGGATTCATTTTGTTTTATCAAATGACATTAACATGTAGGGTGGGTGAAACCCGCGCCGCCAGTCTATCGAGCACATGAACAGCGCGGGTTTCACCCGCCCTACGAAAACGACCGTTTCTGTACTTCTGTGTTTCAGACTTCGATATAAACGATATTAGTCTTCGTTGTCGTTCTTATCTTCAGGAACGTGAGTCGCATTGGCTTCGTCGATTAATTTTGACATGGCGATACCGCGCATGGTGGAAGTGTCGTGCACGAAATGAAGTTGTGGCAGTGTGTGAATACGCAGTTTCAAACCGAGTTGATTACGTAAAAAACCGGCTGCTTTATTCAAGCCTTCAAAGGTATTTTTGATTGCTGCAGGATCGTCGGCCAAAGTCGTGAAATAGACTTTGGCATGCGCATAGTCAGGTGTGAGCTGCACTTCCGTCAGCGTCACCATGCCGACACGTGGGTCTTTGAGCTCAGCCCAAATAATTTCGGACAGATCTCGTTGAATTTGATCCGCTACACGCAAACCGCGTGCTGGAATGGATTTACTATTTTTGGCCATAATTTAAAGACAAAC
>CAYXJI010000427.1:0-3138 GCA_964465175.1 uncultured Burkholderiaceae bacterium
TGTAGATTTCGGCTGTAATTTTGGAGCTGTTTGCACTTAGTGCGAACAGCTCTTTTTTTATTGTTTACTACCCAAGAATTTGAATCCTAAGGACAAGGTCACCCGCGCGACTCAGGCGCTTGATCGCTTGGCGGCGAAGCTTGCGTCCACTACTGTCCGGAATAATTTTCTTGACAGTTTTAGTTTGGCACACCCTTCTGCGGCTAGCGGGAGAAGAGTCGGGGGAGTCAAAGCATGCTTTGACGGGCGTTTAGATTCGGATGACATTTTTCAATATATAAAGATTTAAAATTTCGTCTTGTTTTGTGCCGTTCAAACACTTTGCTGTCGCTGAACTACCCTCACCCTAGCGCTCTCCCGCTCGCGGGAGAGGGAACTTTGTGGGCACCACTTATCGGTCTTTTTCAAGTCCATTCAAACAGCGCCATCGTACAACTCAAGCACCATAAGGGTTTCCAGGATATCCCCAATATTATTCCGGACAGCAGTGGGATTTGATCCGGCATCCATGTCTTAGTCTCTAATGACACACAAAAATGTGATTTACCGCCCTATCACCTATCAGCAATTTGATCTAAGCCAAACTAAGTCCTTCCACCCACTGGTCTTGCCGCCTGATAGATGCAATTAAAGCTACACTAGCGCCACTCGCCAAAGTGGCATGGTTTCTTTAGAAATACCCTTCCACGATTTGTCATTCGCTCCCGAATGGAGGATACTTGCAATATGGGAATTTCTAGAGACTTTCCACTAGGTTTGATCGTAGGGTTTTTTACCCAGAAACCACGCGCGATCAAACATGAAAACTATAACGAATTGGCACTTCTTGAACTTTAAACAAGTAAGGAACAAGCATGACCTCATCCCATTTTGCCGAACTCATGGCATATGCCCAAGAACATTCTGGCTCAGCCAGCAAACGTCAAGGCGGCTTTATCGCTGCTTATTTTGAAAACACCGATCCTGATGAAATCACCACGCGTGGCGCGGCGAATTTGTTTGCTTTGGCAAACGCGCATTGGCGCTTATTAGATTCGCCCCGTGCGGCGAATAGCCCGAAGATCCGCGTGTTTAATCCTAGTTTGGCCGAAGATGGCTTTGTCAGTGAACATACGGTCGTGCAGATCGTGAATGACAATATGCCTTTCTTGGTCGATTCCGTCACGATGGCAATTAACCGCAGCGGTCGTACCGCGCACTGGATCGTCCATCCTTTGATGAGCGTGGCGCGCAATGCCGATGGCAGTATTGCTGAAGTGAGTACCGTGGCGGCTGCTACTGCTGCTGGACGTAATGATCCAGTCGAATCATTGATCTTGGTTGAATGCGATCGCATCGTCAGCGCGGCCGATCAACAAGCTCTGGTCGATGAATTGACCCATATCTTGGCAGACGTGCGTGGTGCCGTGGTTGATTGGCAGCCAATGTTGAGCCGCGTTAAAGAACTCATCACCGCATCAGAAAAGTTCACAGGCACGCACCAAAGACATGGCGAAGGCATCGCTTTCTTGCGTTGGTTAGAAGACCGCCATTTCACTTTCCTCGGTGCGCGTGATTACGAACTCAAACGTAATGGCAATCAAGTCAGCCTAGTCGCTTTAGCTGATTCCGGCCTCGGCATTTTGCGCGGCAAAGTGCAAACCAATGAAACGCTCTTGCCACCTGAAGTCGTCGCTTTGATCGATTCCGAAGAAACCGTCTTAGTCACCAAAGCCATGACGCGCGCTACCGTGCATCGTCCAGCTTGGCTCGATTACATCGCCGTTAAGCGTTTTAACGATGCCGGTGAAGTCATCGGTGAATCACGCTTCCTCGGTCTCTACACTTCTACAGCTTACTCAGCACCAGTCAGCGAAATCCCACAAGTACGCCAACGCACAGCGGCAGTTATGAGCGCAGCGGGCGTCGTGCCTGAGAGCCATGCAGCGAAAGCCTTGCAATCGATTCTCGATGACTACCCTCGTGATGAATTATTCCAAGTCGATACCGCAACTTTGACCGATCACGCGATTGGCATTTTGCGTCTGCAAGAACGTCAGCGTGTACGCCTGTTCTTGCGTCGTGATCCGTTTGGTCGTTTCACTTCTGCCCAAGTATTTGTCCCACGTGACCGCTACAACACCGAATTGCGCGTCAAGATCAGTAGTGAATTAATGGCGGCATTAGATGGCCACTCCATCGAATTCACACCGATGCTGACTGACAGCCCATTAGCGCGTATCCATTATTTGGTACGTGCCAAAACCGATGCGCCGATGAGCACGAATGTGAACGTCTCCGCACTCGAAGCCCGCATCGCCAAACTCGCCCAGCGTTGGGAAGACGATTGCAGCACCGAGCTCTTGCGTACACATGGCGAAGGTCGTGGCCTGGATTTGGCAAATCGTTTTGCCAATGCCTTCCCTAGCGCCTATCGCGAAGATTTCACGCCACAAGGCGGTGCCGAAGATGCGGATATCTTGTCTCATCTGTCCAAAGCCTCCCCATTGGCAGTCAAGCTCTATCGTCCACTCGACGCAGTCGCAGGCTTGTTACGCTTTAAGATTTACAACACGTCCAAAGTGGCTTTGTCAGACTCTCTGCCAGTGTTGGAACGCATGGGCGCACGCGTGCTCGACGAGCATCCTTACCACGTGGCCGATGGCGACAGCGAATTGTGGATTCATGATCTGGGTTTGCAATTACCAGTCGCCACCGATTTGATCGCAGTCAAAGCCCGCTTCGAAGAATTGTTCTGCCAAGCATGGCGCGGTGAAGTCGAGAGCGATGACTTAAATCGCTTAGTCTTGAACACAGCCCTCGACGCACGTTCCATCGGCGTCTTGCGCGCTTGCTCACGCTACTTCAAACAACTCGGTTTCGCCTACAGCCAAAACTATATCGAAGCGGCATTGAACAAAAACTGTGGCATCACGCAATTGATCGCCGAATTATTCGGCGCACGTTTCAAACCAGATTTTGTTGGTGATCGCGAAGCAGCACAAAAGCATATCCGCGAACAAATCGAAGCGGCGATGAGCCAAGTCGCCAGCCTCGACGAAGACCGCATCTTGCGCCAATTCATTGCGACGATTTTGGCGACACTGCGTACTAACTTGTGGCAAACCACAGAGACAGGCGCATTCAAATCCTACATGA
>CAYXJI010000428.1:0-3128 GCA_964465175.1 uncultured Burkholderiaceae bacterium
TTAACATTACTAATGCTAAAGCCTATGGTACCGCTGGCGCTAAGACTGTGTTCTACTACATGGGTTCACCACGTTTTGCATCAGTGACTTTCTCTGGAGATTTCTAATCTCTAGACGCACAAAGCCAGGTTTAAATTTGCCTGGCTTTGTGTTGTAAAATTTCTAGTCTGCAACGCTTGTTGCAGACTTTTTAGTTTCAACCTACAAAAAACAAAAGCGCTTATTACGCTTTAAAGGCACGCTTCAAAAGCACGCTTTAAAATCACGGCTCACACTATGCGACTATCTCAGCAATCTTGGTTTACATTGACCCGCAATACTATCAGTCTGAGCCTCGCTTTGGGACTCTTGGCATGTGCCACCCCACAGGTTCAACCTATCGTCGTGAATATGGTGGCGATCAATGATTTTCACGGCCACATCGATAAAGAGAAATTTAGTTATACGCGAACCAAAGATACGGCTCCGCAAACCGTGCACGGTGGTGGTATAGAAGTGCTGGGTGCTAATTTGCAAGCTTGGCGTAAAGAAGATAAGGACATGTTGTTTGTCGGTGGCGGCGACCTAATTGGTGCCAGCCCAGGGATATCCTCACTGTTCGCTGATGAGCCAACTATAGATGCTTTGAGTCAAATGGACTTACGTGTTAGTGCATTAGGTAATCACGAGTTCGATGGTGGTTTAATTGAATTGAAGCGTCAGATCAACGGCGGCTGTGATTCGCCACGTCCGAATAAAGCCTGCAAATTTAATGGCGAATTTACTGGCGCAAAATTTTCCTATATCGCCGCGAATGTGATTGAGACCGCCAGCCAAAAACCTATGTTTCCAGCCTATCACATCGAGCAAGTGAAAGGCGTTAAGATAGGTTTCATCGGCGCGGTTTTGCGTGAGACACCGATGATGGTTGCAAGCGACAATGTGAAAGGGCTGCACTTTATTGACGAAGCCGAGGCCATCAATCGCACGATTCCAGCACTCAAAGAATTAGGTGTGAAGGTGTTCGTGGTGCTGATCCATGAAGGCGGTACGACGACCGAAGCCTTTGATCAACCGGCTTGCTCTAAACTAAAAGGCCCGATTGTCGATATCGTCAATCGACTAGACCCGGCGATTAAATTGATCGTGAGCGGGCACAGCCACACCGGATTCGTTTGTAAAGTGGGCGATCGCACGGTCACGCAAGCGCAAATGTATGGACATCTGTTGACCAAAATCGCGCTCACGGTTGACGGCAGTAGTCATCAAGTGCTCAATATCGACGCACGCAATATCGTGATGGAACAAACCGTGGCGCCAGTGCCAGTGCCATTAAAAGATTTGATGCAAAAAGCGCGTGATGGTAGCCATGCGATTATGACGCAAGCTGTGGCACGATTAGCGGTACCCGTTCTAAATCGTCAATTAAATGCGGCTGGTGAATCTCCGCTAGGAAATGTGGTGGCCGATGCTCAACTCGCTGCAGTGAAAAATTTTGGTGTGCAGATAGCGTTTATGAACAATAAAGGCATACGCGCCAATTTAGAAACCTCGGCAAACAATGTCAGTACTTACGGTCAAAATTCCACCGTGCTGCCATTCGGAAATACCCTCATCTTAATGACACTGACCGGGGCGCAAATCCGCACTTTGTTGGAACAGCAAATGTTTGTGGATGAAGAGTCACCGGATGGACGAAATGTCTTGCAGGTATCCGATGGATTTACTTATAGCTGGGATCGCAAACGCCCAATAGGACAACGCGTATTACCTGAAAGTGTGAAGCTGCACGGTGTCGCTCTGCATGATCAAACGGCGTATCGCATTGTCGCGAATAATTTTATCGCCGGTGGTGGTGATCGCTTACCGATGTTTGCGCAAGGTAAAGATAAAGTCGATACTGGTATCAAAGACCTCGATGTTTTTTTAAGCTATATCAAGGCGCGCGAACAAGCAGGCTCACCGGTGGGTAGTAATGAAGCTGCAGGTCGGGTAAAACGCATTCACTAGAAAAGAAAATTACACACAAATGAAAAAAATTAAATTAGTGCTGCTCGTATGCTGTGCCTTAAGTTCTCTGAACTCATTCAATGCGATGGCCTTGGGCGATGAAGGACACAAGGCGGTTGGCGCCATTGCAGATCGTTTGTTAAAAGGAACGAATGCGGGTACGAAAGTGCAAGCCTTGTTGCAGCCAGGTGAGAGTTTGCAGTCGATTTCTATTTGGGCGGACTGCGCCAAAGGGACATTCTGTGGGCCGCAAACCTCGGAGATGGTGGCGTTCACGATACAAAATCCGGCACATTCCGCCTACCATTACACCAATACGCCGGTAGACAATAAGGCCTATGTGGCGGGTGGTGTTGGCACTAGCGATCACGATATCGTACAGACCCTCAAACAAGCGATTGCGGTATTGCAGGGCAACGATAATGCGACCACCAACCCGCATCGTTTTACACCGCGTCAGGCTTTGTTGATGATTGCGCATTTGGTCGGTGATATTCATCAGCCTTTGCATGTGGGCGCAGCGTACCTCGACAGCGCCAATAAATTTGTCACACCAAGCACGCAGCAACAAGTCGATGACATCAATCTGTTCAATTTGCAGGGTGGGAATAATCTGTTGATCGAAGATCAGCGTACTTGGACCACGCGCGATCGCGACATCTATCAACGGGAAGCAAAGGCCGCATCGATTGCCAGCGCGGAGGTGGATAAAGCTAAGCGTGTCGGTAAAGCTTTACATCTTTATTGGGATGTGACGGTGGTTGAGAATGTGATGCGCAATTTAGGGGCACGTTCTGTTGCCGATCTGACCGAAAGATTGATTGCCAATTCTGTGGCAGCGAGCGACACTAAAGGTGATGCAAGCACTTGGCCGGAACAGTGGGCCAATGAAGGCTTGGGTTATGCAAAAATCGCCTATGCTGATTTAGTAGTGACCGATAGAATCAAAGTCACTAGCCGTCGTGGTCAGGAGTATTCTTCGTGGTACACATTATTGCCCGCCAATTACATCGAGACCAGCAACGCGATCACAGAAAAGCAAATCAAAGTGGCTGGCATACGTTTGGCGGCTTTGTTGAAGAAAATTTGGCCGTAAATTATTAGCTGTCAGCAGCTTAGGCTATTTTGTAAGCGGCGTG
>CAYXJI010000429.1:0-3103 GCA_964465175.1 uncultured Burkholderiaceae bacterium
CTTGGTGGAACGCGCATACATACAGGCGCTGCGTGAATTGTCGCCTTGATTTGTATTTTGAACCCAGATTTTCCATTAGGCGCACCTGCGGTGCTATTGGCGTGCATCCGTCTTCATCGCAAATCCGAATGGAAATTCTGGATTGAAGCGCAGCTTGATACCGTAGTAAAAAAAGCCAGCTCGCATGACGCGCTGGCTTTTTTGTTGGGCGGTAGCTTATAAATATGAAGCTGTTTGTCGCTTAGTTATCGTTTGCTTATCGCTTACTTTTCTAACTTAAATTCAATCACGCTATCGCCTGTCTTGTTGGGAAAATTGCGTAATGCACTTTCTATCAGTAGCGTAACGAAGTGATCAATGTCTTCATTGGTTTGGTTGGTTTTTGCTTTGACTGCATACAGTAGTTTACCGCTCGCTGCTTCTGTCATCGTAATCTCTATCCCATGATCAAAGTATTGGCGCACATTGAGCTCGGGTCCGAAAAATGGGTCATATTGGCGTCCAAACATCGATGGTGAGTAGCGCGACCATGCACCGCGCGGGAAGAACACCGATCTTGGTAAGAGTGGGTAGGGGTAGCGCGCAAACCGAGGGGAGTAGTAATTTGCGCCAAGACCGCCTAGCGGGATCACCATGCCTGAGGGCGTGACTATATAGCTCAGCGGTCCAAACGGTGTCGATACATGTACGTCGCCTGGAATGGAAATTAATTGCAGGGTCACTTTGAGCGCTGCCTTGCTGGTATCGACTTCACTAAAGCCTAGTTCTTTAAGCGCGGCTTTTAAATCCTCACTAGCATGTTGGTATTCTACTTCTTTGCTTTGCTCTGGATGTTCTGCTAAGGAATAGCTTTTATCGACGAGACTCGCTGGTAGCTGATTGACGGTATTGATTTTGCTAGAAAATGTACTGGCGCAGCCAGTTATTGCGGCGCTGCATAGTAATAGGCCGATTAAAAATAGGCGTTTATTAAAGCGTTTCATGATTTTGTCTCCGGTATTGCTGCATCATACTGCAAGCGAGGTCTTGCTTGGGTTGAACTCGCAAGGCCTCGCAGATATTCTTATTTGATCAAGAGCTTGAATTTAGTTTTAACTCAGTTTCTACAATGTTGCGACTCTATCATGATCTCCTCATCCGGGAAAGTCTGTGATATTTTGTAACGAGTTGATACCGCAAAAAAACGGGTAAAAATTGATCAGTAAGAATGGACGATTAAGCCTTGAGCGGTGTGCATACCACTTACTTTGTAGCGTATTTGTTTTCTGCGCAAAACGAGGCACTCTAATTCAATAAAACCAGCTTAAAACACCTATCTCTGCACCTGCCTTGGTAAAATAGCGAGGAATTGACTTTGATACCGATAAGTAAAATTTTTACTGCCCCCATTTTGTAACGCCAGCGTAGACTACTTGCGCTGTACTACTCATTTTAGATGCGAGTTGAACTATGCAAAAACCAGCGCCCGACATGACGCCAGACACGCCCGTGACCATTTATCGCAAAGACTATATCGCCCCCGGTTTTTGGGTCGATACGGTAGAAATGGGCTTCGATTTGCATCCTCAACGAACGCATGTGGCGACCCGCATCACGATGCGGCGCAATCATGGCAGTGCGGAAAAAGATTTGGTTTTATTTGGCGAAGATATCAAGCTGCTGCAATTGCGCATGAATGGCGTGAATTTGAAAAAGTCGGCTTACACCTTAAACAAAGAACGTCTTGTGATCGCGCATGCGCCCGATCAAGTCACGCTAGAAATCGAAACCGCGATTGCGGCAGACAAAAATACCACGATGTCGGGTCTATACGTTTCGAATGGCAATTTCTTCACCCAATGCGAAGCCGAAGGTTTCCGTAAAATCACTTTCTTCCCAGATCGACCCGATGTGATGGCGAGCTATACCGTGATGCTGCGAGGCGATAAAAAATTGTATCCGGTGTTGCTGTCGAACGGTAATTTGATCGAGCAGGGCGATCTCGGCGATGGTCGTCATTATGCTAAATGGGAAGACCCATTCAAAAAGCCTTCTTATTTATTCGCCTTAGTCGCGGGACAATTGGTTTGTCAGGAAGAAAAATATAAACTCAAATCCGGTCGTAAAGTCTTGTTGCAAGTGTGGGTAGAAGAAGGCAATCTCGATAAAACCCAACACGCAATGGATTCGCTCAAAAACAGCATACGCTGGGATGAAGAACGCTTTGGTTTGGAGCTCGATCTGGATCGCTTTATGATCGTCGCCACCAGCGATTTCAACATGGGCGCGATGGAGAATAAGGGCTTAAATATTTTCAACACCAAGTATGTGTTAGCCAATTCTCGCGTCGCGACCGACACCGATTACGCGGGCATAGAATCGGTGGTTGGGCATGAATACTTTCATAATTGGACAGGTAATCGTGTGACCTGTCGTGATTGGTTTCAATTATCACTGAAAGAAGGTTTGACGGTATTCCGTGATCAAGAATTTTCTGGCGATCTGGTCGGCACATTTGGTGATAATAGCGCCGCTCGCGCAGTCAAACGGATCGACGATGTGCGCGTACTACGTCAATTACAATTCCCCGAAGATGCGGGCCCGATGGCGCATCCAGTGCGTCCTGATTCCTTCGTTGAGATCAATAATTTTTACACCGTCACGGTGTACGAAAAAGGCTCAGAAGTGGTGCGTATGTATTACACGCTACTTGGTCATGAGGGCTTCCGCAAAGGCATGGATTTGTACTTCCAGCGGCATGATGGACAAGCGGTGACTTGCGATGATTTTCGTGCGGCCATGGCGGATGCCAATGGACGTGATCTCACGCAGTTTGAGCGCTGGTATAGTCAGGCTGGCACGCCCCGTGTCAAAGCGCAAGGCAGCTACGATGCCGTTGCTCAGACTTATACTTTGACGCTCAGTCAATCCTGTCCTAAGTCGGCAGGGCAGGCCAAGAAACTGCCTTTCCATATCCCCGTCGCAGTCGGTTTGATCGATGCGCAAGGGGGCGATATTGTCTTGCAATTGCAGGGTGCATCGGCGCGTACTGCGACCCAGATTTTAGAATTAAAAGAAACGCAGCAAAGCTTCGTTTTTGTGAATGTCGCGAGCGAAGTCACAC
>CAYXJI010000430.1:0-1681 GCA_964465175.1 uncultured Burkholderiaceae bacterium
CGTCGCAAAACTTCACGTAATTCGGAGAATAAGGCACGTTTCGCCTCAACTTCGGAAGAAACTCTATCCGTCGCCGCCCACACAGGATTCGGAAAGTGCGCGTCATCCTGATAACGTGGAATGACATGCCAATGCAAATGCGGCACCATATTACCCAAGCTTGCGAGATTAATTTTATGCGGCTGCATGACATCGCGTATCGCTTGTTCCACTTTGCAAACCGCTTGCATCAATGCGGAACGATCCACGATGGCTAAATCGGTCATTTCTTTAACATGCGCATTCCAGATCACACGGCAAAAACCAGGGTAGTTCGCGTCATCAACCAAGATCACGCGAAATTTAGGCGTATTGACAAGGACATCTTCATTCTTCGCAGCACATAATTCGCAATCAGCCATTACACCAACACCCTTTCAATACCGCCGTTGTTCGCATTTGCCACGTATTCTGGCATCCAGTTCTCACCCAAAATATGTTTGGCCATCTCGACCACAATGTAATCCGCTGTCGTAGCGGAGTCTTCGTTGTAGCGAGATAAACCTTGCAAACACGCCGGGCACGAGGTCAAGATTTTTACGTCGCCATCAAATCCATCGGCACGTAATTTATCCGCACCTTTGAGCATTTCCTCTTCCTTGCGGAAACGAATTTGCGTAGAAATATCCGGACGCGACACGGCCAAAGTTCCAGCTTCACCGCAGCACCGATCATTCTTCTCAATCTTAGTGTCATCCACCGTCGTGATCAAAGCATTCACCGTTTTCAGCGGATCTTGCAATTTCATCGGCGTATGGCAAGGGTCGTGATACATATAGCGAGTGCCATTAACCGCTGCCAGTTTCACGTCTTTCTCCAACAAATATTCGTGAATATCGATAATGCGCGAACCTGGGAAAATTTTATCGAACTCATAGCCCTGAATTTGATCGTAACAAGTACCGCATGAGACCACCACGGTTTTGATATCGAGGTAATTCAGCGTGTTTGCCATGCGATGAAATAGGACGCGGTTATCGGTGATAATTTTTTCGGCTTTATCAAATTGACCTGCACTGCGTTGCGGATAGCCACAGCATAGATAACCAGGCGGCAAAACGGTTTGTACACCAACATTCCACAACATCGCCTGCGTTGCCAAGCCAACTTGTGAAAACAGACGTTCTGAGCCACAGCCAGGGAAATAAAACACTGCTTCGGTATCTGAAGTTGTCGTCTTAGGATTGCGGATGATAGGAACAATTTTATCGTCTTCAATATCCAATAAAGCACGCGCCGTCTTCTTCGGTAAATTGCCTGGCATTTTCTTATTGATGAAGTGAATCACTTGCTCCTTCATCGCTGGCTTACCGATACTTGCCGGTGGTGCTTTAGTTTGTTTCTTCGCGAATTTTTTGAGTAAAGTGTTGCCCCAGCGTTGAGCGCTAACACCCATTCCAAAGATGACCTGACGTGCTGCCTTAATCGTGGCAGGGTCTTTTGCATTCAAGAAAAACATCGCAGAAGCAGTGCCAGGATTAAAGGACTTTTTATCCATCTTGCGCAAGAGATTACGCATGTTCATCGAGACATCGCCAAAATCAATATCGACTGGACATGGCGTGACGCACTTGTGGCAAACCGTGCAGTGGTCGGCCACATCTTCGAACTCTTCCCAATGTTTAATGGAAATACCGCGACG
>CAYXJI010000430.1:1691-2507 GCA_964465175.1 uncultured Burkholderiaceae bacterium
CATTTCCCAATGACGAATAGAAACGCCACGTCTCGTTTGCTCTTCGTACAAGAATGCTTCTACCAACAAGGACGTCGCCAAAATTTTATTGCGCGGCGAATACAATAAATTGGCACGTGGCACATGCGTCGCACACACAGGTTTGCACTTACCGCAACGCAGGCAGTCTTTCACGCTATTCGCAATCGCGCCAATATCGCTCTGTTGCATGATCAAGGACTCATGCCCCATCAAACCAAACGACGGTGTGTAAGCATTACGCAAATCCGCTGCGAATTCAGGCAGATTGAGCAATTTTCCTTTATTGAAGCGCCCTTCTGGATCGATACGCAATTTATACGCACGGAAATCTTTGATCTCGTCTTCGGTCAAAAACTCTAACTTGGTGATACCAATACCGTGTTCGCCCGAAATCACACCATTTAAAGAACGTGCCAACACCATAATGCGCGCGACCGCATGATGGGCGACTTGCAGCAAGTCGTAATCATCCGAATTGACCGGCAAATTGGTATGCACATTGCCGTCACCAGCATGCATGTGCAAAGCAACGAAGACGCGACTACGCAATACTTTTTTATGTATCGTGGTGCATTCATCCAAGATTAATTTGAAAGCCGCACCATTGAAAATTTGGCGCAACATGGCACGCACTTCGGTTTTCCAAGAGACGCGGATAGTGCGATCTTGCACCACATCAAACAAAGTCGTATCAGGCTGTTTTTGCAAACGTTGTTCGAACACGAAGTCGAGTTTATCCAATCCCAATTTACTCAATTCAACACGCGCATCGCGCAAGGGTTGATCGAGTTGCGT
>CAYXJI010000430.1:2517-3095 GCA_964465175.1 uncultured Burkholderiaceae bacterium
CAACAAATACGTCCAGCGCGCTTGTATCTCACTCAGCAATTGATCAGCTTGTGAGACGCGATCTTCGAGTAATTCTGCAGCAGGAATATCGTCCCCATCCGCATCTTCACTCTTACCCAAAGGCAGGTTGCCGCGTAAGACAAACTCTTTCAAAGCAACGATACATGCCAGCTTATTTTGTATTGATAGCTCGATATTTATGCGCTCGATACCGTCGGTATATTCACCCATACGATCGAGCGGAATCACGACGTCCTCATTGATCTTAAACGCATTGGTGTGTTTAGAAATCGCCGCAGTTTTTGCACGATCTAACCAGAATTTTTTACGCGCTTCGGGGCTTACTGCAACGAAGCCTTCACCGACGCGAGCATTCGCCATGCGGATCACTTCAGATGCCGCTTGCGCGACCGCATTTTCATCATCACCAACGATATCGCCAAACAGCGCCATTTTAGGAATCACACCGCGTTTCGACTTGGTGGTGTAGCCAACCGCTTTTAAATAACGTTCATCGAGATGTTCAAGACCTGCGAGAATCGCGCCGCCTTTTTTGGTTTCACCATCGAGATAATCTT
>CAYXJI010000431.1:0-3082 GCA_964465175.1 uncultured Burkholderiaceae bacterium
GTCATGTTTAGTAGCATCAGTGTTGAGTTAAAATTTTGAGCAAATAAAATTAGATGTGCCCATCTCAATTTGATAAAACTCAGGTCATACAATTGCCGTTCTCTAGGGCCTTTTTGTGCCCAACATCCCGTGCAACACCCCTTGCGAATCAAACGCCGCACGCCGTAATCGATCGCTTACACCTTGCCATTCGCGCGTGTTTGGCAAGGCTTCGACCAAAATGATATCTGCGTTGACATGATCGAGTTCGCGTAGATCGGCATACAAGTCGTGCGCGTAGGAAACGGGGTCATTATTTAGTTGACGCCAGGCTTGCAAACCGCTGGTTTCTCTATGTGCTTCGTAGGCCATGACGGCAACGCGTTTGCCCGCTGTGAGTAATTGCGTAATCGTCTCATCTAGGGCATCAACGGCGACCAAAGCCACGGGTGTGCTTGGTGCGTAGTGTGCTTCTAAGGTGCCAGAGGCGCGTGGTGCGGCTTGATCGGGCATGCCAACTGGCACACCCAAGACTTGTTCGAGTTGGGCTAGCGTGATGTGTCCGGGCCGCAGTAATACTGGGCCATGCGTGGCTAGCCGACTCATGTCGACGATGGTGGATTCAATCCCGACTTCGCTTTGGCCGCCATCCAAGATAGCGGCGATCATGCCGTTCGCGACTTCAGCGGAGAATTCTTCTAAAACGTGCGCTGCGGTAGTCGGACTGACGTGGCCGAACTTATTCGCCGAGGGTGCGGCGATGCCGCCTTTGCCGTTTTTAAACACGCGTAATAATGCTTGCGCCACCGGATTTGATGTGCAACGTATGCCGATGGAATCTTGCCCGCCAGAGACCGCATCGGGAATCTGGGTCGCACGTTTTAAAATCAGCGTTAAAGGGCCTGGCCAAAACGCATTTATCAAGGCCTGCGCTGCTGCGGGCACGTCTTTGACCCAATACGCGATATCGGCTTCAGGCGCAATATGCACGATGACGGGATGATTTGAGGGGCGGCCTTTGGTTTTATAAATATTTGCTACTGCATCGACGTTTTCCGCGTCGGCACCAAGGCCGTACACGGTTTCGGTCGGAAAGCCGGCCAGTGCGCCTTGCTCTAAAGCGCGTGCTGCCGCTATGATTTGTTCAGATGAATTCACACGCAACCTCAGTTCGTATCAAGGCGTGATGCCGAGGATTGCACAGGCTTGCTGCATCTCGCATTGCGCTTGCGCCAAACTCGGGGCGATGAAAGTAATATGCCCCATTTTGCGAGCGCGACGGGCTTCGGCTTTGCCATACAAGTGCAAATGCGCTGAGGGCAATGCTAAGATTTTTTCCCAAGCGGGTTGACGCTCCGCGCTTTCTTCACTCACACCATCAAACCAAACATCACCCAAGATATTCAACATCACACAAGGTGAATGCTGGCGCACGTCACCTAAAGGCAAACGCGCCATGGCTCTCACTTGCTGCGCGAATTGACTGGTGACGCAGGCATCGATGGTGTAATGACCGCTATTGTGCGGACGCGGTGCCATTTCATTGACCACCACAGAGCCATCTTGCAAGACGAAAAACTCTATGCACAGCACGCCGACATAATCGATATCCGCAATCAACTTCAATGCGGCGTTTTGCGTTTTTAAAGCGGCTTCGGCAGACACATGTGGGCTAGGGACTGTGGTCGTGAACAAGATGCCGTCGCGATGCACATTTTCGGCAATCGGATACACAACCGCTTGACCATCTGCACCCCGCGCTACCAAGACAGAAATTTCGTAGGCCAGCGGTAGCATTTTTTCTAGGACACACACCACGCCCTTAAGGTCGGCGAACGCCGTGCGTAATTCTTCAATGGTTTTGACGCGCACTTGGCCTTTGCCGTCGTAACCCATGCGGGCGGTTTTCAAAATACCTGGAAATAAATCGGCTGACACGCCGTCAATATCGGCAGCAGTACGCAAAATGGCGTGCGGTGCTGGCAAGATATTGGTCTGCGCTGCGCAGCGGGTAAAAAAGGCTTTTTCTTCGATACGATCTTGGGCAATCGAGACACAAGCCGCGCTCGGGGCGACGAAGCCAGTTTCTGCTAATTTGGCCAAACTCGCTGCGGGGACGTTTTCAAATTCGGTGGTGAATGAAGCGCAAGCCTCGGCTAACTGCTGCAAAGCTGCCGCATCATCGTAGGCCGCTTGAATATGTGCGTCGGCGGCATGCGCTGCCGGACTACCCGCTTCTGGTTCTAACACCATCACTTTAAACCCAAGAGCCTGTGCTTCATGCACAAACATACGTCCTAATTGTCCACCGCCAACCATGCCTAACATGCTGGATTTGTTATTGGGGAATTGTGGATTCGTGTTGATAGTAGAAGAGGACATCGTTGGTTTTTCCATGCTGGTGCCAAATAATTTAAAAACAACATCAAAAGCGTTTACCGCAGAGGCGCAGAGATCGCAGAGTTGCGGTTTGAGTTCTCAAGCGCCTTTGTCTTTCTCTGCGATCTCTGCGCCTCTGCGGCTAAAGAATTTTAATTTCCTGCCAAAGGTCACTGCTACTACAAAGGCAAATGCATATCCCGCGCAACTTGCGTTTGCTTAGCGCGGAAAGCTTCCAACTTAGCGGCCATTGCATCATCGGTCGTCGCCAACATCGCAATCGCTGCCAAAGCCGCATTACCCGCGCCAGCTTCACCAATTGCAAAGGTGTTGACTGGCACGCCTTTTGGCATTTGCACTATCGACAGCAAAGAGTCTTCGCCGCGTAAATATTTGGATGGCACAGGCACACCAAATACTGGCACGATGGTTTTCGCTGCGATCATGCCTGGCAAATGCGCCGCACCGCCAGCACCCGCGATAATGCCGCGTATGCCACGACTGCGGGCTGTTTCAGCATAAGTGAACATTTCATCTGGCATGCGATGTGCAGACACGACCTGCGCTTCGAAAGGAATGCCGAATTCTTTCAGCATATTCACCGCGTGTTGCATCACATCCCAATCGGATGAAGAGCCCATCACGACACCGATGATCGGCGCCGCATTTAATGTTGCGTTGCTCATATTACGCCTTCAAACTTTCACCCGTTAAGCGTTCCAAG
>CAYXJI010000432.1:0-3054 GCA_964465175.1 uncultured Burkholderiaceae bacterium
AGAAAACAACGTTCACGATGGTCAAGGAGATGGGCACGGATTTTCTGGCTTCAGACGAAGCGACACTCTTTTGATTAGGTAAAAATTTGCGCAAGACTAAGACGGCCATAGTGGCGTTGACGACCACAGCGATGGCGGCTTTCCAGCCGAAGGTTGCCAGCATAAAGGCAGAATCCCATTGCCAAGTCGATGCCACCATCAAGACCGGCGGCGCAGCGAAAGACGTTAAGGTGCCGCCTATCGAGACATTCACAAATAACACGCCCAGTGCAAAATATTTTGCGCGCTCAGGGACATCAGGGCGAAACACTTGTGGTGCTAGCATTAAAGCCGCAATCGTCATTGCCGCAGGCTCTGTAATTGCCGAGCCAAAAATCGGCACGGCGGCCAAACCCAGCCAAGCGCTTACCAAGGAAGTCCGCAGCGGCATTATCTGTGCGACCCCATTCACGACGTTCATTACCAATTGTAGGATGGGTCGCGATGCGGCGACGACCATGACGACAAACACAAATAAGGGTTCGGTATATTGACGTGACTCGGCGTAAGCCAAAGCTTTATCGCCGCCACTAATCACAGCCATACAAAAAATCAGCACGATGGCCCAAAAGCCAAAAACCACTTCGACTTCGCCTAGCAAATGGAATACGCCAGCATGGCGCGGATAGCGATGCGATAAGCGTTCGAATTGTTTTGCGGAGAATGTGTGGATGAGGGCGATTGCGAAAATAACAGCGGCAATCAACTCGATATTGAGATGGCTCATGGGCTTTAGATGTAGTTAGGCAGCGAGGCGGCCCGACCGTCGCTGAAACCTGCTGCATCATAAACGATGTGCACCCGCCTCGATTTTAACCGATTAGACGACGACTGAATAGCCCAAAATAGCTTGAACCCAGATTTTCCATTAGGCGCACCTGCGGTGCTATTTGCGTGCTGACGGCGCATTTTTGGCCATTTTTGCTGCTCTTCGTTGTCAATAGCTCGCTATTGACGCCTCATTCGCAACAAAACTGTCTCAAAAAGTGCATCCGTCATCATCGCAAATCCTAATGGAAATTCTGGGTTGAAAATAGACAAATTTAAAACACTTGCGCCAGCTAGTATTGCTGCTGAGTGAACTGCGCGATAGTGTCTGGACAACGCGTTAGTATAGACTCACATGCAAGCTCGGTACACTTCGGCAATCGAGGTGTTCTTTAATCTGGCCTGAGCAATGCCATTGATGGGCAGTGGCGTCATGCCATGTTTGACCGCCCTATGTCGTAAATCATCGACCGACATGCCCGGTGCAATGAGTTCACGAAGGGCTTCATTGATGACCATTAATTCATACACGGCGAGGCGTCCCGAAAAGCCCGTGTGATGACAATGTTCGCAGCCACTACCTTGATAAAATTTCTCATTCGGGTCGAGTTGTAGATTCTCGCGCATGAGTGCTGCGACAGCTTCCTCTTTGAGGCAATGAGGGCAATTTTTTCTTACTAGTCTTTGCGCCAAAATGCCAATCACCGCCGAACGTATCATGTACGATTCGACGCCAATTTCTAATAGGCGAATGATGCTGCTGGGCGCATCGTTGGTGTGTAAAGTGCTGAAAACTAAATGTCCGGTCAGCGCACTTTCTACGGCGATTTTGCAGGTTTCTAAATCGCGCATTTCTCCTATCATGATGACATCAGGATCATGCCGCAAGATGTGTCGCAAGGCTTGTGGGAAGCTAAAATTAATCGTGGGAATTAATTGAATTTGGCGTGTGCCGGGGAGTTCATATTCAATTGGATCTTCCACTGTCACGATATTGACATCGTTTTTTACGACTTCTTGTAACGCAGCATAAAGGGTCGTCGATTTACCCGAACCTGTCGGGCCCGTGACTAAGATGATGCCATGTGAGCGATTAAATAAATCGAGCAAGCGGGCTTGATCTTTGTCCTCAAAACCGATCTGCCGGATACTGCGCAAGCCTTGATTTTTGTTGAGAATACGGATCACAATACTTTCACCATATTGCACGGGAATGATAGAGATGCGCAGGTCAATTTTGTTTTTGTCTTGACTGTAAGTGATGCGCCCATCTTGGGGCAATCGACGTTCGGCTATATTCAGTCGCGAAAGAATTTTAATGCGTCCAACCACGGCAGGTAAGAGTGATCTCGCATATTCACGGATTTTGATCATACTGCCATCAACGCGGAGCAGCAGGTCAAAATGTTTAGCCTCCGGCCGTATATGAATGTCGGATGCTTTACGCAAAATGGCGTCATGAAACATGGCATCAACCAGTTTCACGATAGGCTGCTGTTTTGCCAAGAACTCTGCTTCTTGAATATCCTCTGGGGTTTCTTCAATTATTTCTAGTGACTGCTCAAACTGGCTGAGCTCTTCATTTTCGGCTTCGTCAAGATAGTGCGTGCGTATCTGTGTGTCGATTTCTTCAAGTTCGGACATGACGATGATGATGGGGTGTTGCGTGGTGAAACGCAATACATCGAGTATTTCTTGGGTCGGTAAGTCAGGTGCGGCGACCACCAAACTATGCTCGTGCATCATGAGCGGGAATAAGTGAAAACGCCGCGCAATTTTCTCCGGCAAGAGCTGCAATATCGCTGGGTTAAATTCAAAATTTTTGAGCGCTACAAAGGGAACTTCGAGTTGTGCGATCAAGGCGGTGCGCAATACTTCTTGGGTGATTAGTCGAGATTCAATTAACACTTCGCCCAGTTTTTTACCACTTTGTTCATTGCTCGTTTTGAGCGCAGCACGCAAATCTTCTGGCGTAATTTGGCCTTGATTGAGTAGATGCTGTCCTAATTTGCTGTGTGAGTTGGCCGTTTGCTTGTGCAATAAGTCGCTCAGCTCTTGCGCATTGTGCGCACTGCCTGTAGGCATATTTTTGGCAAATTTTTCTTGTTTCACGGTCAGCTCTTTAGTAAATTAGTGGCGCGCGATAAAAAGTAGTTTCGCACCTTCAGTTTGCCTACCATTTTGTACCGAATTGGGTAGGCAATGCATTTGATTGACAGACTATTGATCTTTATCACCAAATTGAAG
>CAYXJI010000433.1:0-3040 GCA_964465175.1 uncultured Burkholderiaceae bacterium
AGGTTTAGCCAACGCAAAACGCACTACCGACATCCAAGAAATTAATGGTGAATTTATCGCCATTGATACGGCGTTATCAACTTTGGGCGAAGGTGATTTGTGCTTGATTTTAATTGATCAAGTGGAAGAAGCTTTGGCACATATTGCTAAGCGTATTGCGGAAGGCTAAGGAAATTGTCAGCCCTGCGTTAAAACCCCTCAACGCCGAGGCGCAGAGGAGCGCAGAGAAAAGCAAGTGCATATTGGTTTTCTCTGCATTATTTGCGCCTCTGCGCCTTTGCGGCTAAGTTTTTTTGCACGCCTATTTATTGCACAGTCCCACCACACTTCATTGACCTAGGATAGACGCGACGTTATCGTGCCCACCGGCGCCGAATAGCTGCTCCTTCAACACCGCTAATTGATCGCGCACTTTGGCGGCTTGTTCGAACTCCAAATTTTTCGCGTGATCGAGCATGAGTTTTTCTAGACGCTTAATCTCTTTACTAATCTGTTTCTCGCTCATCGCTTCATACTTGGCCTGTTCTTGCGCCACCATCAAATCATCACGCGCTTCTTGTGGGCTATAAACGCCGTCGATGATGTCTTTGATCTTCTTATTAATACCCGTCGGCGTTATATTATTCGCCGTATTAAAGGCGATCTGTTTGGCGCGACGCCGCTCGGTTTCGTCAATCGCACGACGCATAGAATCGGTCACACGATCCGCATACAAAATGGCGGTGCCGTTCAAGTTACGTGCCGCTCGACCTATGGTTTGAATCAAGCTACGTTCAGAACGCAAAAAGCCCTCTTTATCTGCATCCAAAATCGCGACCAAAGACACTTCAGGCAAATCCAAACCTTCGCGCAGCAAGTTAATTCCGACCAATACATCAAAAGCACCAAGACGCAAATCACGCAAAATTTCTACCCGCTCCACCGTATCAATATCGCTGTGCAAGTAACGCACCTTAACGCCGTTATCACCCAAAAATTCGGTCAATTGCTCAGACATACGCTTGGTCAAAGTCGTCACCAAAACACGTTCATTGAGCTTCACGCGCAAAGTGATTTCATTCATCAAGTCATCTACTTGCGTCAATGCCGGACGCACATCTATACGCGGATCAACCAAGCCTGTAGGACGCACCACCTGTTCCACAACTTGATCAGCGTGCTGTTTCTCATACTCGGCTGGCGTGGCAGAAACGAAGATGGTCTGGCGCATCTTGCTTTCAAATTCTTCGAACTTCAACGGGCGATTATCTAACGCCGAAGGCAAACGGAATCCATAATCAACTAAATTAGTTTTACGCGAACGATCACCGTTATACATGGCGTTAAGTTGACCAGTCAGCACATGCGACTCATCTAAAAACATCAGCGCATCGGCAGGCAAATAATCGACCAAGGTCGGTGGTGGATCGCCAGGTTTAGCGCCACTTAAATGACGTGAATAATTTTCGATACCTTTAGTAAAGCCAATCTCCGCCATCATTTCCAGATCAAAACGAGTACGTTGCTCTATGCGCTGCTCTTCGATCAATTTATTTTCGCGACGATAAAAATCTAGGCGTTCGCGCAACTCTTCTTTGATCGTTTCTATAGCCCGCAAAACGGTTTCACGCGGCGTCACATAATGGGAACCTGGATACACCGTAAAGCGGGGGATTTTCTGTTTAACACGGCCCGTCAAAGGATCAAACAAGGCAATACTTTCAACTTCGTCGTCGAACATTTCCAAGCGCACGGCCAATTCTGCATGTTCGGCGGGGAAAATATCAATCGTATCGCCCCGCACACGGAAAGTACCGCGTCCAAAATCGACTTCATTGCGTGTGTACTGCATTTGAATCAGGCGCGCAATCACATCGCGCTGACTGAGCTTATCCTTGGCTCGCAAAGTCAAGATCATTTTGTGGTATTCATTGGGATTACCGATACCGTAAATCGCAGAAACGGTCGCCACGATAATCACATCACGCCGTTCCATCAAAGATTTGGTACACGACAAACGCATTTGCTCTATGTGCTCGTTAATCGCAGAATCTTTTTCAATAAATAAATCGCGCTGCGGCACATAGGCTTCAGGCTGATAATAATCGTAATAACTAACGAAATACTCGACCGCATTACGCGGAAAGAATTCTTTAAACTCACTATAAAGCTGCGCCGCCAGAGTCTTGTTCGGTGCAAAAATAATCGCTGGCCGCCCCGTGCGCGCAATCACATTCGCCATCGTGTAAGTCTTACCAGAGCCAGTCACCCCCAACAAAGTCTGAAAAAACAAACCATCGTTGATACCTTCTACCAATTGCGCAATCGCGGTCGGCTGATCACCCGCAGGCTCAAAGATTTGACACAACTGGAATGGCGAATCAGGAAAAGTCACGAACTTGGCGTCAAGCTCATTCGACAAAACAGGATGTAATTGACTCATAGAAGCACTTTCAGAAAACCGAGAAATCGACCAATTTCACAGCATAGAATTCAAAAACCTAAGTTACCGCCGCGAGCTATCACGCGACACAAAATCAAGCTGTATATATTATCAGTATTTATCATTCTATGTTGAAATCTCAGTGTGACAAACTTAGCCCAATCTAAGCAAATCATGTCGACTAAATGACGTCGGCAAGGCTCACTGATTAGAGCCGATTTTGGGCCTGCCGCCTAAAAACTTTTGACAAGATTCGGAAACATCCCTATAATGTTTGTCTCTGTTCCTTGATAGCTCAGTTGGTAGAGCGACGGACTGTTAATCCGCAGGTCCCTGGTTCGAGTCCAGGTCGAGGAGCCACAGAATTTTGTAGCTCTAGAAATAGAGATGTAGTGCAATAAAAGTTTAGAAGCAAACCTTCTATTCCTTGATAGCTCAGTTGGTAGAGCGACGGACTGTTAATCCGCAGGTCCCTGGTTCGAGTCCAGGTCGAGGAGCCACAGAATTTTGTAGCTCTAGAAATAGAGATGTAGTGCAATAAAAGTTTAGAAGCAAACCTTCTATTCCTTGATAGCTCAGTTGGTAGAGCGACGGACTGTTAATCCGCAGGTCCCTGGT
>CAYXJI010000434.1:0-3036 GCA_964465175.1 uncultured Burkholderiaceae bacterium
CGTCGCTTATTGATACTCTTGTTTGCCTTGGCTGCACTCGGCTTGCTTCAGCAGGTTTTGCCTCAAATCAGCACCCTTATCTGGGCGTCACTGGGCTTATTGGTCTTATGCAGTTTGGCCGACGCCTGGGAGTTGCGCCGCTCACCTGAGTTGCAGATTAGCCGCAATGCGCAAGGCGTGTGGCCGGTCGATGTCTGGAACAATGTCAGCTTGACACTCCACAATCAACACCGATATAAAATTCATTTACAAATCATCGATGGCTATCCGACCAACTGGCAATTAGAAGGCCTGCCCCACGCGAGCACCATCGCCGCCAATGCGATAACGACCATCACCTATCGCCTATGCCCCAAGCGCCGTGGCGATGCCGAGTTTGCGCCGGTGTTTATCCGCGTAAAAGGGTTTTATCAATTGTGGGAACGAGTATTTCGCATCGGTGAGACGCAAACCGTCAAGGTATTTCCTGACTTTTCTAAGTTACTCGGCAACAGTTTACACGCCACCGATAAACGCGCTCCCACCGTTGGCGCCATACGCAAACGTCGGCGTGGTGAAGGTACCGATTTTCGACAATTGCGCGATTACCGCCAAGGCGATAGCCAACGCGCTATCGATTGGAAAGCCACCGCACGCTATCAAAAGCCGATCACACGCGAATACCAAGAAGAACGCGACCAGCAAATTATTTTCTTGCTCGACACCGGACGGCGCATGTTGGCACAAGATGGCGTGACCAATCATTTTGACCACGCACTGAATGCGATTTTGACACTCAGTTTTATCGCGCAAAAACAAGGCGACGCCGTGGGTTTGATGAGCTTCGGTGGCGACCATCGCTGGCTGGCGCCCTACAAAGGACGCGTTGGTTTAGATAGAATTTTAGCGGGCGTCTACGATCTACAAGCCAGTGAAGTCGCGCCCGATTACACCTTAGCCGCCAGTGCATTGCTCAACAAATTAAGCAAGCGCGCCTTCGTCGTACTGATCACTAATCTACGTGACGAAGACGATCAAGCCATGCGCACCGCCTGCGAGCTACTTTCCACCAAACATTTGGTGCTGTGCGCGAGCTTGAGAGAAAAATCACTCGATACCGCCTTAAGCACGCCAGTACAAGAATTTTCCGACGCGCTACGTTATGCCGCCAGCACGCACTATTTACAACAACGTGAACAAGCCATTAAACGACTAGGCATACGTGCCACGCAACTGATCGACATCTTGCCAGAACGACTCAGTTTTAGTCTGGTGAATCGCTATTTGGAAATTAAGGAAAGCGGGGCTTTGTAGTGTGCATCTCATGCTAAAAATACAGCCTAAGCAAAGTAAAAACGACCATACCAAAAACAATCGTCAGCAGCATGTCTTTTTTCCATAAATAGAAAAGGCCAGCGGCAAAACCGGCGATCAGCTTGGGGTTATGCCAGCTCGTCATGATTTGATTATCGCTGATAAATAAATCCGGCACGACAATCGCCGCCAGCGCGCAACTAGGCGCATAACGCAAGGCTTCTTGTACTCGTTTGGGCAAATTAATGTGATGCCCCACGACCCAAAACGCACTGCGGTCGATCACGGTGGCGATCGTCAACAAAATAATGACACTCCAGATTTCGATATCACTCATCGTGACTCTCCTGCGAAACCGCTACTTCGCTGGTTTCAAAATGTTCCTCGACCCACATCGCCACCGCCATACCGATCAAGACCGCCAATAGCAAACCTAGCTTATACGGCAGCGCATGCGCGGCGACCGCGACCACACCAGCAACGACCACACCGACAAAACCTGGCCGATTGCGCATCATTGGCACCAAAATACATAGAATCGCCAAGGTGCCAGCAAATCCCAGTCCCCAATTCATAGGCACCTGACTACCCGCCAAAATTCCCACGATCGATCCCAACTGCCACACAAACCAATTCGGCACAATTAAGCCTTTTAAATACAAGACTTGCTCGCGCTCTTCCGCCGGAGTGCGCCACATGTGAGGAAATCGTTGCATAAACAAGGGGACAGAAATATCGCCGGTTAAAAAACCGAACAAGGTACGGCGCATCCAAGGCAAGTGGGCGAAACGCGGCGCGATCAAGGCGGACATAATCAAAAAGCGCAAATTAACGATCAATGCCGTGGCAAATATCACCCAGATCGGCGCATTTGCCACGATCAAGGGCAAAGCCGCCAATTGTGCAGAACCGGCAAACACCAACAGCGTCATACCCAAGGCTTGAGGCAAGCTCAAGCCTGCTTTGATCATCGCGATACCGACCACCATGCCCCAAGCCGCCATTCCAAACAAGGTGGGCGCAGAGGCTTTGAAACCTTCTCGGTACAGGGGAGAATTCCAATCTTTTAACATGGTGAGCACATAGAGGGTGAAGGAAGGCTTTTTACGGAGACTCAAGGTAAGCTACGACGTAAAGGCCGTATTGTACTGCGCTAGGCAAATACTTGCTTGTAACCAAGTTAAAATGCAGGACAATTGCATAAAGCAAAACCCCTACTATGTTGAGAGGTTTTAGCCTTATGCCTTCATGTAATTGTCCTACGATTCTCCCATCGCCCACGCAAACCCTTAGGAATCCGTTAAAATCACGGTCTATGAAAAACCCGTCCTTTCAGGAGCGCATCATGTCAAACAAGCCCGCTACACCTGCTGTTGAATTACAGGCAAAAGACTTGCCTGCCCATTGCCCCAATCCAGCGATGCCTTTGTGGTCCTCGCATCCTCGCGTTTATTTGGATTTATCCCATGGCGGCTCTGCCACTTGTTCTTACTGTGGCACCCACTATACGCTGGCACCTGGGACCGTACTTAAAGCGCATTGATCGAAGCGTACTAATCCAAGCGCATTATTACCGACATCCCCAACGCCAGACACACGCAAATGTCCGCCAAGAAACAACTCAATGGAAGTGCCGACGAAGTAGAAGCAGCCTTCTACGCTGCCATTTCCCGTGGCGATCTCGATGCGCTCATGGCCTTGTGGGCGGAAGACGAAGAAATAGTCTGCGTTCATCCAAACTCT
>CAYXJI010000435.1:0-3035 GCA_964465175.1 uncultured Burkholderiaceae bacterium
ATGCAGAAAACATCGGCTTTGTTTTTTTTGTACTCATCTAAATCGTAAGCGTAGATTTGATTTAATTCACGTTGCACCTGCTTGAGATTGGTGCGCGGCTCATAGAGCAAAAATGCGTCCATGCGCCTTTGGTAAAGTTTGGAAAAACGTCCTGCCAAACTGCTGGTGTTGTATTCCGCTTTAAATAAAACATTGACTTGGCTATCAAATTCTTCCCCTGCGCTGGAGCCTTGAACGATGCCTATGGTTTTGCCTTTGAGGTCGCTAATTCTATTGAAGGCAAAAGCGTCTTCACAGCGATAGACTAACCAAATTTTGTCTGAATAGACAGGTTCGGAAAAAAGATAAATTTCTGCACGCTCCGGTGTCTTATAAATACCAAAAATCAAGCCTTCACCGTTCGCGGCATTATGCAAGACGCGACGCCAAGGATAGCGCCTCACATCGAATTTTAAGTTGCTGGCTTGTTCTAAGTAATTGAATAATAGCAGTACATTTTTGGTGAGCGGCAAGACTTGATCATGTTCGCCTTTTTGTTCCGCCATGAGGATGGGGACAGCAATAAAATCTCCCGATGTGGCGGATGGTCGGACTGGCTGTTGTGACTGGGCATACGACTGCCTTGCCTGAACTTGGAGAGGCAGGCAAGGGAGTACGAGTGCAAGTAATAAATGTATAAAAGGTGATTTCAACTTCAATGACACTTTGTAGCAGAAAAAGGTGAGAATGCTATTTTAAGCTGACATGGCTTACACGAGCTCGTGTCTGTGCGGTTTTGTGTAATTTCTCCCCTATTTTAGCTGAATTTATACATTAGACTGCGCCAAAACTGCGTATCTAGCTGAGATGTGTCTTTTAGTCTTTGACTTAATTTAATGGGTAAGGGACTAGGGCCTGTTAACCTTTAAATCGGGAGATGCGTTCAAGCCAAAAGGTGGGATGGCAAGGCGTAGTTCGCCGCCGAGGCTGGTGCCTCGGCAAGAGCTACAACGCTGTCCATCGCGCGTTTTGGCTTGAACCCTTCGGGAATGGGTAAAACGGGCACATGGCGTTGTTGCAAGTCGCTTACAGTGCTCGCACTGCGGCGCGCCTTGACGCCTAGCCCTGTGCCCGTTTTTCCGCATTCGCACTCCCAATTTAAATGTTAACAGGCCCTAGTATTTTTCTTGCGTTAGGCGTTGCCTTGCTAAGGGACGTTGATGGGACGGTTGGCGTTGACTTTTTTGCCGTCCCCGAGTTGACCTTCTATGTTCCTACCCCAGACCCACAATGTCCCATCGCTCCGTATGCCTATCGTGTGAAATTGGCCAGCGGAGACTGTTTTCCATATTTTGGCGTCATCGATGGGAGTCGGGTTTAATTGTGAATCGTTGCTGCCTAAGCCAAGTTGTCCGTCATCGTTGTTGCCCCAGGACCATAAGCTACCATCATTTTTTAAAGCCACACTATGCTTTGCTCCAGCTGTCACCAACGCCCATGTGGTTGCTACACCAATTTGAACAGGCGTTGGCCGGCTGGTAATCCAGCCACTACCAAGCTGGCCTTGGTCATTTGCACCCCAAGAAAATAAAGCACCATCTGAACGGATTCCTAAGCTATGCGCACCACCAGCTGCTATCGCCACCCAAGTTGCAGTACCAATTTGGGTAGGGACCAGAACCTGTGAACTTGCGGTAGCACCGACTTGCCCACTACTATTATTGCCCCAACCCCAAATTGTACCGTCAGAGCGTCGTGCCAAGGTATGTGCGGCACCAGCGGTGATGTTGGTCCAAGTTTTAAGGGTGCCAATCTGTACCGGTTCTACCCGATCTATAACGGTACCATCACCGAGTTGGCCATTGAAATTTCTACCCCATGCCCATAGAGTGCCATCTTTTTTTATGCCTAAGGTGTGCGATTTTCCAGCGGAGATAGCGATCCAAGTGGCGCTACCGATTTTTGTCGGATTGACTTTGTCAACAAAGCTAATATCGCCTAGTTGTCCGTTTTGATTGAAGCCCCAAGTCCACAGTGAACCGTCGCTTCGAATTGCTGCAGTATGGAATTCCCCTGCACTGATCATGCTCCATGAATTAACAGCGCCAAGCGATGTAAATTCAGAGCGATCTGTCGAGGTGCCATCACCGAGTTGACCGGTGCGATTTAAGCCGCTGCCATAGAGACTAGCGTTGGCCTTCAAGACGATGGAATGGTTGCCACCCGCTGTTACAGCGACGTATGGTCCCAATACGGTGAGTTTTGTCGTGCCGACTACTTTGCCAACTGTGGCTGTGACGGTTTCTATACCGACTGTTTTGCTAGTGGCGAGGCCGCTGGTTTGCAATATCGAAGCTGTGATGCCACTAGTACTCCAAACGATATCTTTTGTAATCGTGGCACTGCTGCCATCGCTATAGGCGCCAGTGGCTGTGAATTGCAGAGTCAATCCAAGGGCAATACTGGGGTTGCTTGGGCTTAGGCTGATTGAAACCAAGCTCGGACCTGTTGGCGTTGTTGGCGTGGTTGGTGTGGTTGGCGTGGAAGCTTTGTCGCCACCCCCACAGCCAGCAAGACAAAACGAGATGACAAGCATGGTGAGTATCCATTGATGCCAGTGTTTAAATTGTTTCATGATTTTTGTGAGCCAATGTAGGTTGATGCTGATGCAGCGCAGCTAATTATTGGTTGTGGAACTTGCACGAGGACGAAAACCACAAACTGTAAATTCGCAATAACTCGAAGTTAGGTCAGTGTAACGAATTTTCCTCAATCGTATCGCTCGATTAACTGCCGTTTTATGCAGCAATTGACGTATTTGCGAGCAAACTTAATCCTCAGTCATCCAAAAAAACACAGTAGTAAGTCTTTTCTCGCGCAGTTCTTTACCAAAATAGCCAGTAGCACAGTGCACTAAGTTGGACTTGTACAAAATCATACGATTGAACACGTTTTCTATGCGCAAATCTTCATACCACGCCTGAATTGGCAGAGCGCGCACTTTGAGTGCGTCGACTAAGTTATTGTGGGGCGCTAACACGATGTTGCCGCCTATC
>CAYXJI010000436.1:0-3023 GCA_964465175.1 uncultured Burkholderiaceae bacterium
AGCAACGCTTTTCTGAACTTTTAATTAAGGGGTTTTCTGCAATATCTGAGAAATTCAGGCAGAAAATGAACGAAGTTTGTATTTCAAACAGGGATGAATAATCGCCGAATATCGAAAATAAAGTTTTGCCAAAGTCGTGTTCCTATCTGTTTCTTTGCTAATTAAGTGGTGTAACGGTTCTTATACCAATAGGATATCAAATTGTGTCTGTCCTTCGGCGTTTTCTGCCAATCGATGTGAAAATCCATGGCGATTTAAAACTTCGCGCACAAACATCAGGCCTATGCCTTGCCCACCCTTTTTCGTCGTAAAAAATGGCGTGAATAATTGCGAGCTGGCGATTTTTTGCAGACCTTTACCCGAGTCGATAATCGATAATTTTACTGCGCCAGTGTTCTGATCTAGCGCTAAGTCTATGCGTACAAAATGCGCTGCGCTAACATTCTTCGCCTGCGCTGCTTCGGCGGCTTCTATCGCATTTTTTACGATATTCATCAAAGCCTGTTCGAACAAATGGCGATCTAAGGCAAGTGCTGGAGCGATATCTCGTCGCCCCCAGCCCAATTCAATACCGCGCTCGTTGCAACGCTGGCGATATAGCACCAAGGCTGACTCGAGCATCTCGTTCAGATCACATGTTTCAAGATGCGGCTCCGGCATCTTAACCACTTGCGTAAAGCGTTCGATAAACTGCGCCAGATTCGTCGTGCGCTTTTGCACAGCGAAGATTGCGGTAGAAAAATCCTTGGCGTCTTCTTCTGTCAATTGGGCGCGATAGAATAATAAAGAGTCCATCACCGAACCCGTCGCCGCCACCGTGTTATTCACTTCGTGCGCCAACACCCTCACCACTTTTTCGTAAGTCTCTTTTTCTGAGCTTGCTAACTCATCCGTAATCTCATCGATCATCAAAAAATCACGGCGAAATCCACGATCAACAAACTGACTACGTTGGCAACGAAAACGCCGCCCATTGTCATCGCTGATCACTCGACTCTCCCCCACCGTTAGCACCATCAGCTCTTGCAAAAATTGACGATTTTTATCGATCTCGCTGATTTGAGAAAGTGGTTTTCCCATCTGTAATATTGTGCCAAATACCTCATGCGCACAGGCATTGCAAAGGCTGATATTCGCATCAAAATCAAACACGATCACAGCACTAGGTGTCGCTTCGAGCAATTGATCTAAAAAGCCACGCTGCTCCCCTAACCGTAAGCGCTCTTGATACAGAGCATCAAGCATACGATTAAACAAAGTCACGAGCGTATTGGTATCGCGATTCGTACTTAATTTTAAACGCGCAGCATAATTTTCGTCTTGTAATAAATCTTGAAACTGGCGTGAAAAATCCAAGGGCAACAAGGCGCGGCGCAATGCGATATGCCCGATCACATAACTACCCAACAAGGCCAATTCTATCACTACTACCACCAGAGGCCGCGTATGAAAAAAGAGCAGTGCGATGCCAAAGAACGCGGCATGGACTAACATCAAATAAACAAACAATAGTCGCTGCAAACTCATCTAATGTCCTTAGATTAGGCTTCTGATTCGCTGGTCGCGATGGCGTGTTTTTCCAAACGGCGATACAGGGCGAAGCGGCTAAGACCTAGGGTATTCGCGACGCGCGACAAGTTGCCATCATGTTCTTGCAAGGCTTTCTCTATCATCATTTTTTCGACTTGATCGAGCGTCAAGCCAGAAAACATCGAGGTCTCGCGACACTCTTGGGCATGACGATCTTCTTCCACCGACATGAAATCTGATTTTTCTAAGACAGGCTTACCAACCAATAACAAGGTTCTTTCCAAGCTCTGTTTTAATTGCCGAATATTGCCCGGCCAATGTTGCTGACTCAGCCAATCCAAAGCGGTAGTAGACAGCTGCACGGGCGCCATCCCATAAGCCACACACAATTTATCGCTCAGCTTACGCGCCAATAAAGGAATATCACTACGACGCTCGCGCAAAGGCGGCAGACGCAGCGTAATGAGATTCAAACGATAAAACAAATCTTCCCGAAAATCGCCACTAGCCACTTGCTCAGCCAACTCGCGATTGGTGGCAGAAATAATTCGCACATCGACTTTTTCAGTTTTACTCGATCCCAAAACTTGATAAGTCTGACTCTGCAACACGCGTAACAATTTCACCTGATCCGCACGATGTAACTCACCCACTTCATCGAGAAATAAAGTCCCAAGATGCGCGGTGGCAAAATGCCCTTTACGATCAGCTTTGGCATCGGTGAAGGCGCCGCGCACATGGCCAAACATCTCGCTCTCAAACAAAGACGAAGTGATGGCACCCATATTCACTTTGACCGCTTCTTTATTTTTCCTCGGACTATTGCGATGTATCGCATCGGCAACCAACTCTTTGCCAGTGCCACTTTCGCCTAATATCAAAATCGAAGCATTCGTCTTCGCAACCCGCGCAATCGTCGCCAAGACTTTTAATAATTCAGGATGCTCGCCGACGATCTCAGAGAAATCATAATCAGCATCGAGCGCCTTACGGCTTAGATAGCTGGCGCTGATATCTTCCCTTAACGCTAAAGTAGTTTGTATCAATTGCACCAGCGCAGCGTTATTCCAAGGTTTGGTAATAAAATCAGCCGCCCCCGCCTTGACGCCTTTGACCGCCAAGGAAATCGAACCCCAAGCGGTCATCAACAAAACTGGCAAATTCGGCTGACGTTGGTGAATTTCCGTCATCAAGGCCAAACCCTCATCACCCGTGGTTTGCATAGAGAAATTCATGTCTAACAAGGCGAGACTGAATGCATGCTGCGCCAACATGAGCAAGGCTTGGGCAGGATCGTCACAACACACCGTTGCGTAGCCGTTTTGCTTGAGCAATAGCGCCAAAGATACTTGTACTGATTCGTCGTCATCGACGATTAAGATGCGCGGTCGGGCCAGGTCGCGGGCCAACAACAATTGCTGCACGGCCGCCGCAAAGCTTTCGCGAGAAATGGGCTTGGGAAGGAACAAGCTGCCGCCCGCATGCGCGGCTGC
>CAYXJI010000437.1:0-3006 GCA_964465175.1 uncultured Burkholderiaceae bacterium
GAGCTATTGACTACGAAGAGCAGCAAAAATGGCCAAAAATGCACCGTCAGAACACCAATAGCACCGCAGGTGCGCCTATTGGAAAATTTGGGTTCAAATCACCAGACGAAAAAAAAACCGCAATCATTTACCTTGATCGCGGTTTTAGTCAGGCCTTGCTAGACTTATTTTTCTGTTTTTGGTCGCCCTGCCTTCAATGCTGGCAAAGCCTCTATCTTGGTTTTTAAGGACGCCACAGAGCTACTCTTTAAAAGTGCCAGCCCAACGCGTAGCAACTGACTTTTCTTCACTTCGATGCCCGCAGCAATACAAGCTTTTTTCACTTCACTTAACACCGCGTACTCAGCCTCAGGCATGGTAAAACTATCACGCACCAATTTTGGTTTTTTATATTTTTCTTTCAATGCCGCGACAACGGCAGGCTTGGCGGCCACCTTAGCTGCGAGCTTAGTTGCGACCCTTGCGACCTTAGTTGCAGGCTTAGTTGCAGGCTTAGTTGTAGACTTAGCTGCGACCTTAGTTGCGACCTTAGTTGCGACCTTAGTTGCGACCTTAGCTGCAGGCTTGACCGCAGCTTTAAGCGCCGGCTTAACAGGAGCTTTTGCAGCGACTGCCTTGGCTTTTGCGACAGGCTTCTTTTCCGCCTTTGCTGGCGCTGCTGACTTCACAGCCCCTTGCTTTGCCGACTGATTGCTTGACTGATTATCCGCCTTCGCTACAGACGCAACACCAGGCGCAACGGCATCTACTTTAGCTGCAGCACTGGCAATTGCCTTAGCAGGCACAACCTGCGCCTTGGCGGTCGCTGGCGCTTGCACTTTTTTTACCGTAGTCATCATTTAAAACTCCTCTTTTTTGCAATTGATATCGTAAATTCCACAAACAACATAAATAATATAAACAATTTACACCATTAATTCAATAACAATTCGAAATCTCAAGTAAATAGCGCTTCCGCACGAACTCAAACTCTGGCACGCACGATAAATTCAACCCCGATTTCACGCCAACATTCGATCTCTTTACGCAGCCAAAAAGCCACGGTCGGATGCAAACTAACCCAATCCTGCTTGAGTTCCAGCTCTATCTTGTTCTTCATCTTCAGACTGAAATCTTTATAATCCAACTCCACCCGTGAGTGCATAAAACTGACCGACAAGCGCAGTGCCAACACCGCTTTAGCAAAATCTAGATCAGAGAACGCATCACCAGCTTTTCGCAAATTACCTTTTTGACTTAACACCAAGCGACTCATCAGCTTTTGCTCGCGCGTAGTAAAGCCAGGAATGTCGGCATTTTCAACCAAATAACTACCGTGTTTATGGTAGGCCGTGTGCGACACAGCCATGCCAACTTCATGCAATAAAGCACTCCAGTACACGTAATTACTCAAGCTTTCGTTCACGGGTTTTAACTGCAAATAAAGCGAACGCGCCATATCAGCAGCCAGATTAGCGCGCCCCGCATCAGCGCGAAAAACGCTCAAAAAGTCGAGCACTGATTGCTCGCGCCTGTCGCGCTTTGTGGAGCGCAAATACAGATCCCACATCACTCCCATACGCAAACCCGCCTCGATAGGATGTAAGATCTTGATGTTTAGTTCCTGAAACAAGCCAATCAAAATCGCCAGACCACCAATCACCATCGCAACACGCTCAGGCTTAATACCGGATAAATTCAAGGCCTCAATTTCGCCTTTTTGAATGCAATAGTCACGCAATGCCAACAATTTATCGAGCGTGACTTCTGCATTGCCAAAGCCATTCTTATATAACGCATCAGAGATAGCCCGCACCGTGCCGGAAGAGCCATAAGCGTTGCGCCAGAACTCAGGCTGATAAGCAGGCGTCGCATCTTCCAGCAAAGATCGCACAGTGAGTACCGCAGCATCGAAGCCCTCTTCCGTAATCCGCCCCAAAGGAAAGAAATGCGCGCTGTGCTTGACCGTCCCCATAGGAAAAGATTCTACCTTGGCGATTTCATGCCCTCGTCCCAATATGATCTCAGTCGATCCACCACCGATATCAATCACTAAGCGTCGCTCAGCAGGGATAGCCAGGGAATTAGAAACGCCAAGATAAATCAAACGCCCTTCTTCTTCCCCCGAAATCACTTCTATCGGCAAGCCAATAGCAGCTTCCGCTGCTGGCAAAAACTCAACCGCATTTTTTGCGATGCGTATAGTATTAGTAGCAACCACACGAACCGCATCGATAGGAAATTCAGCTAATATCTCTTTAAAATGTGCCAGACAGGCGAGTGCACGTTGCATTGCCTCCACGGTCAAATTGCCATGTTGATCCAAACCAGCGGCCAGTCGTATCGGATCACGGGCGCTTTTGATGACGCGTATCGCGCCCCCTTCGTAACTGCCTATATGCAAGCGAAAGCTATTAGAACCAAGATCAACCGCTGCAAACATGGGGATTTCCTTCAGATTAGAGGTGCGCACAAGGGCACAATTGCCTGCGCCAATATACGAATGACATAAATCATAGCGTATGAGCACAAGAATTTAAGCTGTATGTGCAAAAGGATAAATGATATTAATCATTAAATGTGACGCGAATGTGACAGCTCCAGCATCACATCAAGACCGCACGAATGCCAGGCTAGACTAACCTAGCCCAACCCGTACAAGCAGATTAATTGGACACACTAGCATCCGGTAAAAAGAAGCGCGGTTGAAGATTTTCAAGACCGGTGGAATTCAAAATATCCGTCAAACGTTGCGCCGACTTCTTATTGCGACCACCCTTAAATTCCGCCACGATCAGTTCGTTTTTCATCGAATGCTCCCACCCGACCAACTCCGTCACACGCACCTGATAGCCGTGCGACTCCAGCTGCAAGCAACGCAAGACATTGGTGATCTGACTGCCGAATTCACGCGTATGGATAGGGTGACGCCACATTTCGGATAAGGGATTATTTTTTACCGCATCGCCTTTTGTCTTACGCAACTCAGCGGCGACTTCCGCCTGACAACACTGTACCAACACCATA
>CAYXJI010000438.1:0-2962 GCA_964465175.1 uncultured Burkholderiaceae bacterium
AAAACCAAAGGAAATAATGGTTCGCCATGATCAACCACCATGCGGCGCAATACGCCTTCGGCTATTGACGCCTTACGAAAAGATTGCGCCTTACCGAGTTAACTATTTAGTTTTACACTCAAAGGTAGATGGTCACTTACTTTAAGCCAGTTTTCAACACTACCAATTTCAAGCTCACACTTATTGATTAGGTCAGAAGAACAAAAAACATAATCAATATGATATGGGTGCTCTAATTTGCGATATAGATAAAATGTAGGGTTAGTTTCACTACCTTGAGCTTCGCTTTTTGAATGGTGATACAAACTTTCAATACCGATTTCACTAAGTTCATGAACAACGTCGGAGTGATTCCACCAACGGTCTACTTTGTCCCATATTTTATTACTGTTAAAGTCACCTACAATTAGTGTTTTATTTCTTGCTAAATCAGAGCGATGAATTTGCAGATATTTCCAAAGCTGCCCAATATAACCAAATGATTCTGAGTCTTTTCCTTTAGTCCAAACTGCCAGCACGTTAAATTCGTTGTTGATAGAAAACGGAAGGAATAAATTCAGTTCGGCTGTTTTCCAAGTTAGAGTATGACTTGAACTGTTTACGCCAGAAAGTTTAAAAGAGCCCGACCAATTAAGTGCCTCTATTTTATTTCCATTTTTCGGAAAAACACCGATGCCTTTATTTTTATGCGAACCCACCCAAAGATATTCACCTGCCCACTCTTTATAGGCCGGTGTAGAATGCTCAGGATTTTCACATTCTTGAATAATTAATATGTCAGCATTCAATAAATCCGCTTCCGCAGTTTTATTCCGAAGGCCACCATTGCAATTCCATGTAATTATTTTCATTCGTGTACTAGTTAACGCCGCGTTAACCAGCACGCGCCCTTTACCGCAAAGCGGCAAGCTCTTGGGCGCGTGTCTGAGTTGAAAAACAAGTTAGACAACATTCTTGGGAATCCTGTCCACTACACAGAGATCGGCATAATTGCCGAATTGAGGTCGCTCGTTCCAAAGGGTCAAAGGATCGCCTTTTCCTTCTACTTCCCTCTCGGACTCCCCAGCTCGATAAATTGCAATATAGCTTCCGTCAGGTCGAAAATTAAACAGGTAGGACAACGCGACGGTATTTGAAGCTGGGGCAAACTCGCGGTGCAATGCGCCTTTAAGAAAAAGTTTATCTGAATCATGATTTGTAAAATCATAGTTTAGGTAGGGTCGTTCATCCGCATCAAAGAATGACACTGACAACCATGAACCCGCGACATCTATGAGATAGGCGGGTTTTCCATCTACTCTGATAAGCGCCACATACGACTCATTATTTCGATGTCTACGCTCAGCCTCTTGGCGGTCAAGCGGATCGATCCCACGCGACTTTGCAAAAAACCATTTAGCAAAATATTCGGCAACCATGATGTCTAACGTTTTAGTTGTGCGGCACCCCGAAGGGGGAACCGCGTAGCGGTGTCCGCTCCAATGCCTTGTTGCACGGCGCGTCTACAGCTGGTGGTAAATTAGTTATGGCGATTTTAAGAGTTATCAGAACGAGAAGCAATCTGATTTATTCTTAAAATCAAAAGAATGTGGAAGGCGAAGTGGTCAATAGTGGGCCAATGTTGAGACAATATTCTTTGGTGGTAATGAAAACGGCCTGCACGTGGAAGTCCAGACGAGTTGAGATAAGCACGAATCGACATTGTGCTACCCATGGCGCTCTCCTTGTGCACGTGGTCGTGGTGGATCATGATGCGGAGCGATGTGGCGCACATGCCCGATCGCCGCACCACACACAGCACAAACATGCGCAGTAGGTTGCGTGACGTGCTGTGCGTAATACGCTTGCCAAGTCAGTGGTGCCATCTTGGTGATGGGGGCTTGGCGAAATACGGTACGTGCCAAATTGAGTCGTGCTGATTTACGCGGTGCATACAAACCATAACTGCGCACCGTATGTTTGCCGGGTTCGGGGACGTGTTGCAACACCAGTTTCAGAAAACCCTCTGGCGTGTGAGCCGCGCACACCGAGCGATACGCAGTAGCGCTATCACGATGCGGTGTATACGTAAAATTAACCTGCTGCTGATTCGTCAGCCGAATCTGACCATCATGCAATGGACCGCCCCGCACGTAGCGCGCTAAATACTGCACCAAACCCTGACCGTGATCGTAACGGGTTTCAATACGCACATTCCACTTCTTCCGAAACAGATGATTCAGGCACGAATGTAGGCGCTCATGACTCACATCATCGGGTAAGCGCAGCGTTTGTCGATCAATCGCACGACGCACTAAGGCGAGCAATTTGCCGCGAAATTTAGCCATCAGCACCCGTGCGGGTAACAGACAACTGCCTTTAGGCTGCTGCCAGCCTGCGTCAGAGAGACCACCATCGGTGATCAAACAATGCAAGTGCGGATGCAAAGAGAGCGATCGTCCCCACGTGTGTAGCGCCAAGAGATAGCCAGGTTCGGCGCCAGCGAGTCGCCGCTCATCATTGAGTAATTCTTGCAGACATTGGCTAGCGCATTGAAACAGCAATTCCATCATCGCAGCGGTATTGCGTTGCCACAGCGGGTTCAATTCATGGGGGATGGTAAAGATGATGTGATGGTGCGGACAGTTCAACAAGCGTTCACGCTGTTGTTGCAGCCAACGTGCCATTTGCAGGCCTTTGCATTGCGGGCAGCTGCGATGCTTACAGGAGTTATACCAGACCCGTTCCACATGCCCTTCAGGACAAGCCTGCACGTGACCACCTAATGCCGCAGTACGACAGCAAGAAAGTTTATTCGCAGCCCGATACCAATGTGGCGGCAAGCGTTCAGTATCTGCCAACTGTGAGAAATGGCGCTGAAAAAGACGCTGCAATGTACTGGCCATTGGTCACCTCTCTTAACGCAAAGAACCAGTCAGTCAGCGCTTTACGCGTCCTCCCGCGTAGCGGGACTAGTGCAACG
>CAYXJI010000439.1:0-2951 GCA_964465175.1 uncultured Burkholderiaceae bacterium
TCATGGCCTCAAACAACTACGCCGCACACCTCGACACTTCGCCTTTTGAGCAAGGTCAATCAATGACCGCCCATTCCAAATCAGTTGCTATCGGCATTACCCTACTGCGACTCAGCCTAGGATCGATGTGGATAGCACACGCACTTTTAAAATTAATCGTGTTTAGTCTGCCTGGCACGGCGCAGTATTTTCAAAGCATAGGATTCCCCGCGTATTTCGCCTATCCGATTTTTGCCGCTGAACTTCTTGGTGGTCTTGCCATTTTGTTGGGCGTGTATGCACGCCAAGTGTCGCTGCTTCTGACGCCCATCATGATCGTGGCGACTTGGGTGCACATGCCAAACGGCTGGGTTCACACTAGTGTTGGCGGCGGTTGGGAATACCCAGCGTTCCTGTGCGCTGCGTCGATAGTTTTATGGCTTGTTGGTGGTGGCGCTTTCAACTTGCGCGAGAGCCACATCTTGACACCACGAGTTTAAGGAGCCACGCATGGATAAGAAAATTCGCTTATTGAGTCACAAGCTTTGTCCCTATGTGCAACGCGCCGCTATTGTGCTGTTGGAAAAAGGCGTTCCGTTTGAACGGATTGATATTGATCTTAGCAACAAGCCTGAATGGTTTTTAAGCTTATCGCCGATGGGAAAAACGCCAGCACTGCAAATCGACGAGGATGTCATTTTCGAATCTGCGATTATTTGCGAATATCTGGATGAAGTCTATCCCAAACAAATGCATCCATCCGACCATTTGCTCAAGGCGCAGCACCGAGGCTGGATAGAATTTGGCTCACAATTCTTAAATGAAATTGCGCGATTCTATACTGCCTCAAATCAAAAGGCGCTAGTCGAATGTAGCCACAACATGAAGCGCCTCTTAGGGAAAATCGAACATGCCGTAAAAGCGGATGTCTACTTTCATGGTGAACATTTTTGCCTCGTGGATGCTTGCTGGGCTCCGATTTTTCGCTACTTTGATGTATTCGATAAAATGTACGATTTTGAATTTTTTACCGATACACCCAAGCTTCGACTTTGGCGCGCACAGTTAGCTATGCGTCCCTCGGTCATAGCTGCGGTTGACGACTATTACGGCGACAATTTACTCGCATTTTTGATCAACAAAAACACCGCGATCACACCCTACGCGCGAGTCTGTTTGGCAAACGCCCAATAACGTCTTTTGCTGACCTAACCGTGAAGGCGAATATGGTCGCCAAATCGCATAAAACCCCTCAACGCAAGGGCGCGGAGGGGTTTTATGTAGCTACGTCGACTGGTACTTAACTGAAGTGAATTTACCTCAGCGAGCATTGCACCTTGATGCATGCGCTGCGCAAAGCAAAGATCAATAGTAGATTAGTTTTTAGACTGATCAACCATTTTATTCTTAGCAATCCAAGGCATCATAGCACGCAATTTTGCGCCGACTTGCTCAATTTGGTGCTCAGAATTCAAACGACGACGTGAGATCAAAGTAGGCGCGCCTGCTTTGTTTTCCAAGATAAAGCTCTTCGCGTATTCACCTGTTTGAATATCCTTCAAACATTGACGCATCGCTTGTTTTGTTGCATCGGTGACGATGCGTGGACCTGTCACATATTCGCCGTATTCTGCATTGTTAGAGATCGAGTAATTCATGTTGGCGATACCGCCTTCATAGATCAAATCGACGATCAATTTCAGTTCGTGCAAACATTCAAAATACGCCATCTCTGGCGCATAGCCGCCTTCGACCAAAGTTTCAAAACCGGCCTTGATCAATTCCACTGCGCCACCGCACAAAACTGCTTGTTCACCGAACAAATCGGTTTCAGTTTCTTCTCGGAAGTTGGTTTCAATAATGCCAGCACGACCGCCGCCATTTGCCATTGCATAAGACAAAGCAACATCGCGTGCAGAGCCTGATTTATCTTGATAGACAGCGATCAAATGTGGCACACCACCACCTTGCGTGTAAGTAGCACGTACTGTGTGACCCGGCGCTTTTGGTGCGATCATGATGACGTCCATATCTGCGCGTGGAACAACTTGGCCGTAATGGACATTGAAGCCATGAGCGAAGGCCAATACAGCGCCTTGTTTAGCATGAGGAGCGACGTTTTCGTTGTAGACCTGAGCAATATTTTCATCTGGCAACAAAATCATGATGACGTCAGCTTCTTTCACCGCGTCATTGACTTCAGCGACCTTCAAACCGGCATTTGCTGCCTTATCCCAAGACGCGCCACCTTTGCGCAATGCGACTGTGATTTGGCAGCCTGATTCGCTCATGTTTAAAGCGTGAGCATGACCTTGTGAACCGTAACCGATGATGGCAACTTTTTTGCCTTTGATCAAAGAGAGATCACAATCTTTATCGTAAAAAACTTTCATTTTAATGTCCTAAATAATTGATTAAATATGGGTTAAATTTAAGTGGGTTTCTGACCGCAGAGACACCGAGAGAGTAGAGGAAAGAATCGCGAAATTCTATGCATCCCCTGCGCCTATGCGGTTTTACTACTTCTGCTAAATCTGATTACACTTTGAGTATGCGTTCACCACGCCCAATACCAGAACCACCAGTACGGACTGTTTCTAAAATCGCGGTACGCTCTATGGAATCGATAAAGGCATCGAGCTTTCCTTTGTTACCGGTCAATTCTATGGTGTAGCTTTTTTCAGTGACGTCGATGATACGGCCACGGAAAATATCCGCTGTACGTTTCATCTCTTCACGCTCTTTACCGACTGCGCGCACTTTGATGAGCATGAGCTCACGTTCAATATGCGCACCTTCAGTTAAGTCGACCACTTTCACTACTTCAATCAAGCGATTCAAATGCTTAGTGATTTGTTCAATCACGTCATCTGATCCGGTAGTGACGATGGTCATACGTGACAATGTTGCATCTTCGGTTGGAGCAACTGTCAGAGTTTCGATGTTATAACCACGTGCGGAAAATAAACCGA
>CAYXJI010000440.1:0-2932 GCA_964465175.1 uncultured Burkholderiaceae bacterium
AGAAAGGCTTGATAATGTCGATTATTTTTTCCTGATCGAATCAGTTCTGACTGCTATTCTTTCTCTCGCCAATGACATGGAGTAAAGATAGCGCAGATCATTTCATGTAGAGCGGGTGCAACCCGCGCTGCTCAGGTGCTCGATGACTTGGCGGCGCGGGTTTCACCCGTCCTACGATACTGGTTGATACCCCCTCCCGCAAGCGGGAGAAGGAAATTTAAATCACTTACTATTTGCGCTCGCAAAATCCCGCATAAACCCCACCAAAGCCTCCACACCCTCTATCGGCATCGCGTTATAAATCGAAGCACGCATGCCGCCTACCGATTTGTGACCTTTTAACTGCAATAAACCGCGCTCTTTCGCTGCCGCCAAAAACGCGGCATTTAAGGATTCGTCCTGTAAATAAAATGGCACATTCATGCGCGAGCGGTATTCTTTGGCAACGCGAGTGACATAAAAATCGGTGCTATCTAGATAGTCGTACAGCAAATTCGCTTTGGCGATATTCTTTTGCTCCATCGCGGCGACGCCGCCTTGGCGTTTCAACCATTGAAATACCAAGCCTGCGATATAAATGGAATACGTCGGTGGCGTGTTATACATGGAATCATTGTCTGCTACGATTTTCCAATCAAACGCGGACGGGCAAATCGGCAAAGCAGCGCCTAACAAATCTTCGCGCACGATCACCAAAGTCAAACCCGCTGGACCGATGTTTTTCTGCGCGCCACCAAAAATCACGCCGTATTTCGACACATCAATGACACGCGACAAAATATGGGAAGACATGTCCGCAACTAGCGGCGCATCATTGGTGCGCACTGCGATATCGGGGACAAAATGGTATTCAACGCCATCAATAGTTTCGTTCGTGCACAGATGCACATAAGCGGGATCGTCACTCAAATTCCAGCTAGCAGGATCGGGCACGCCGCTAAAGCCCGTGGCTTCAGAAGATGCCACAACATTGACGTTGGCGTACTTCCTTGCTTCTTTGATCGACTTACCACTCCACGAACCTGTGTGTACAAAATCAACAGTCGCGGGTTGCGCTTTGCGGCCAACTAAGTTCAAAGGAACGATGGCATTTTCACCTAGGCCGCCACCTTGCAGAAACAAGATTTTATAGTTGGCAGGAACGTTTAAAAGTTCACGCAAATCAGCTTGGGCTTGCGCCAAGATAGACATAAATTCTGGGCCGCGATGACTCATTTCCATCACCGACATGCCGCTACCATGCCAATCCAACATTTCCGCAGCGGCTTGCTGCAAAACTTCTTTAGGGAGCACTGCGGGGCCGGCCGAGAAATTATAGATGGTATTCATGGTCTTCAAACGTCAATTCATTTCCTATTCAATATTGTGTGGACACATCGCATGCCCACACAACAAAGCTTACTCTTCTGTACCTTCGGCGCCTTCAGCACCAGCACCATCACCCGCATCCACTGCCGGAGATGGGGCAGTCGCTGTGCCTGCTTCTGTACCAAACTCAACTTCCTCTACGTCAGTCTCAACAATACGCTGCAAGCCAGACAGTTTGGTACCATCTTCGACCGCAATCAAAGTCACGCCTTGCGTTGCGCGACCCATTTCGCGGATTTCAGAGACGCGGGTACGAATCAAGACGCCGCCAGTGGTGATCAACATGATTTCATCGGTTGGTTCCACCAAAGTTGCTGCCACGACTTTACCGTTACGCTCCGACGTTTGAATCGCAATCATGCCTTTAGTGCCGCGACCATGGCGCGTGTACTCCGTAATCGGCGTACGTTTGCCGAAGCCATTTTCCGTGGCGGTCAAGACTGATTGTTGTTCATTTTCGGCGACCAACAACGCAATGACTTGCTGACCTTCTTCCAAATTCATGCCGCGTACACCACGTGCTGTACGGCCCATAGGGCGTACATCGCCTTCATCAAAGCGCACTGCTTTACCGGAATCAGAAAACAACATGACATCATGTTTACCATCGGTCAATGCCGCACCGATCAAGAAGTCACCTTCATCCAAGTCGACCGCGATGATGCCGGCCTTACGTGGATTGCTGAAATCATTCAAGGCAGTTTTCTTAACGGTACCCAAGCTAGTTGCCATGAAGATGTAATGATCTTCTGGGAAACTACGGTTGTCTCACGACAAAGGCTGAATCTCCGTAATTTTTTCACCATCTTGCAATGGGAACATATTCACAATCGGCTTACCGCGTGAATTACGTGAACCTTGTGGTACTTCCCACACTTTCAACCAATACAGGCGACCACGATTCGAGAAGCACAAGATGTAATCATGCGTGTTCGCGACGAACAATTGTTCTATCCAATCGTCATCCTTCGTCGCTGCCGCTTGCTTGCCGCGACCGCCGCGTTTTTGTGCGCGGTATTCGGACAAGGCTTGCGATTTCATATAGCCGGTGTGGGACAAAGTCACGACCATATCGACCGGTGTGATCAAATCTTCGGTTTCGAGATCGGTGGCATTCAAGACGATTTCAGAACGACGTGCATCTTTATTGCCGATGCCATATTCGTTCATGCAGGCATTCATTTCATCTGTGATGATGACGGTAACGCGCTCTGGTTTAGACAAAATATCTAACAAATCGGCGATCTCCGCCATGACATCTTTGTACTCATTGACGATCTTATCTTGCTCCAGGCCAGTCAAACGTTGCAAACGCATTTGCAAAATTTCTTGTGCCTGATCGTCGGACAATTTGTACAAACCATCCGTTTGAATACCGTAATGCTTAGGCAAACTCTCAGGGCGGAATGCTTCGATACCACCTGGATTATCGGCCGCAGTGCGCGTCAACATCTCGCGTACCATCGAGCTATCCCAAGCACGATTCATCAATTCGACTTTGGCCATTGGTGGTGTTGGCGCGGCCTTAATGATGGCGATGAAGTCATCAATATTTGCCAGTGCG
>CAYXJI010000441.1:0-2924 GCA_964465175.1 uncultured Burkholderiaceae bacterium
CGCCAACTATAAAGTCAAAGGCAACATCCACTGGGTCAGCGTGTCGGATTCTTTGGAAGTTGAAGTGCGTTTGTATGACCGCTTGTTCACCGATGCGAATCCAGATGCAGGCGGCAAAGATTTCATGGCTTTGTTGAACCCAGCGTCATTAGAAACCATCCGCGCTTATGTTGAACCGGGCATGGTGAATGTGGAACCGGATACGCGTTTGCAGTTTGAACGCCATGGTTATTTTGTGGCGGATCGTGTGGATTCTGTTTTGGGTAAACCTGTGTTTAATCGGGTTACTACTTTAAAGGATTCGTGGGGGAAGTAGATTTTTTTGTAGGGCGGGTGAAACCCGCGCTGGATAGCGTTAATTCATCCTAGCTGGTATCACTCGCACGACATGCTCAAGCAAAAACAAAGGAATTAGCCAAGCGTATTCAAAGCAATGTTAGGAGTCTCTTCGTATGAGTATCGTTACCACTGAGCCTTTAGCCCCACTACCAGCCGACTACGGCGCCCTGCTCACCCAACTCAAAGCCCGCATACAAAGTGCGCAATACGCCGCTTTGCGGGCAGTGAATAAAGAGTTAGTGGCACTCTACAGCGACATTGGAAAGCTCATCGAAGAACGCCAGCAAACTCAAGGCTGGGGAAAGAGCATTGTTGAAAACTTATCGCGTGATTTGCGTAAGGAGTTTGGTGAGAAAAGCGGTTTTTCCGTACAAAATCTCTGGTATATGCGCAAGTTCTACCGTGAATATAAAGAGTTCCCAATTCTCCAGCCACTGGCGGGAGAAATTGCCTGGACCAAAAACACCTTAATTCTAGATCGCTGCCAAGACCCGCAAGAACGTGAATTTTACCTGCGAGGCACCGCACGTTATGGCTGGACGCGGCGTGTACTAGACCATCAAATTGATAACCAAAGCTACCAAAAATACTTACTCAATCAAACTAGCTTCGATCAGTCCATGCCACCCGTCTTGGCTGCGCAAGCAAAACTGGCCGTCAAAGACCATTACACCTTCGATTTTTTAGAACTCTCCGACGCCCACGAAGAGCGCGAACTAGAAGCCGCCTTACTGGCAAAAGTACGCGATTTTTTAACCGAGATGGGACCACACTTTTGTTTTGTCGGCAGCCAATATCGTCTAACGGTAGAAGGCAATGATTACTACATCGACTTACTGCTCTACCACCGCGCACTCAAAAGCCTGATCGCCATCGAACTCAAAATCGGCGAATTCCAACCTGAACACAAAGGCAAGATGGAATTTTATTTAGTCGCCTTGAACGAACAAATTAAGCTGCCCGATGAAAACGATGCGATCGGCATCATCGTCTGTAAAAGTAAAAAGCGCACCATCGTCGAATACGCCCTCAAAAGCAGCACACAGCCAATAGGTGTGGCGACCTATAGCCTCAGTTCGACTTTGCCAGAGGCGTACAAAAACTTGCTGCCGAGCGAAGAAGAGATTGCAGAGCGTTTGAGTGCATGGGGCCGAGAATGAATGGCTAGGTTTTTTAGTTGAAGACGCTGACGTACTGTTTGACATTGCATACAAGCGTAAAAATTTTTAGTGTTAGCGACAAAATTAAAAAATATCGTCATCGCAGTTAATTGAGAAGCTGACAAGATGTTATCATCCTTGGGCAATTGCAATGTGTCGGATTCTTTGGAAGTCGAAGTACGTTTGTACGACCCCATCTTCACCGATGCCAACCCAGACGCAGGCAGCAAAGACTTCATGGCTTTATTGAATCCAGCGTCATTAGAAACCATTCGTGCTTATGTAGAACCAGGCAAGGTGAATGTGGAACCCGATACGCGTTTGCAGTTTGAACGCCATGGTTATTTTGTGGCTGATCGTGTGGATTCTGTGAAGGGTGTGCCTGTGTTTAATCGGGTTACTACTTTGAAGGATTCGTGGGGGAAGTGAGTTAAATTTATCTTTTTAAATACTGCTATCAAATAGAGTCGTAAGGTAGTAAGTCAATAAAGTAGAGGCTAAAATTAACTCTAGTCTATTAATATCGAACATGAAATTTACTACTCATCAATTGTATTTGGGATTTGAATTTACAAAGATTCATCCTTAATTTTTATCAAACCTCTTTATTTTTTATTTCAAAAATAGTCAAGGAACATCAATGTATAGATATTTTTATTTGGTTGTCATTCTTTGTCTTTGTGGATGCGCAATGACCAATGGTGGTATATACGCAGAAAATTTGGTTGAATCAAAGCGTAATGATCACATACTTCTCACAAAAGACACTACGTTTGAATTAAATTCAAAATTTGGTGGAATGATATGGACACATGGCCTACACCAAGGTATTTACAAGCCAATATTAGAAAATGACAAGGGTATTTTTTACAAAGGTAACGGCAGGTGCGTTATCAGAAACTTGGGAAATGACAAATTAGGGGATTTTCTTGGAGGTGTTTGGATACCAAAAGTCACAGGAATGATACCAACTATTTATTACTATTTTGAATACAATCCAAGTCAAAAGTATAGTCCATATGCCCTCGCTACTAGCGTAGCAGTATTAGCAGCTGAAGGGAAGATCGAATTTTTAGCAATGACAGGAGAACTTTCATATCTTGAGAACCTTAAACCAACAACAGACGATATTCCTGAGCAATTTAAAGAATTAAAATGTCCTGAGCATCCATGATGCTAAAAAAACGAAGAACGGGGTCAGGTCTCGACATGCAATATTTACGAGAAAACTGTTGATTCAAGACCTGACCCCATTCTTTCTGCTGAATCGTCACGAATTCGATATCGAAAATTATCAATTTGGTTCATCGATTGAATAGTCAGAAAAATCAACAGACTATTGATAGAGATCGATTTTAATTTTGCCAGTTCGGGTAATCCGGTGATATCGACTTGCGTGTTGACATTGTAAAAAGGCAGATCGAC
>CAYXJI010000442.1:0-2906 GCA_964465175.1 uncultured Burkholderiaceae bacterium
TTCTCGGCGTCTCGGCGTCTCGTCGTTGGGGGGATTTTCTAATTCTCCACTACGCAGCAGAATGACGAGAAAAAGTATCTAAGCGCAAATGCGCTCGCACAGCTTGTCTCTATTGCAAATTTACTGTACTTTGCTGGCCATTATCATTTTCATTTTGACCGCCATATGCAATTCATTTCTCTCGCTCAGCTCTTTTTGATCTCTAATGTGGCTATGGCACCTGCTTTGGTGGCGGCTTCATCGATCAGCGCGTCAGTGCCAACTTCTATGCAGGCATCAGTCACGAAGCCAAAGCCCGTCGTCGCACCATCGCAAGCCTCTGCCGCGAATCAATTAATACCTTATTCGCCCAAACTCATGAAAGGGCAGTTGGCGAATGGCTTGACTTACTATGTCCAAAAAAATGCCAAGCCTGAGCAAAAAGCGGAGCTGCGTTTGGTGATCAAGGCAGGCTCAGTGGTGGAAGACGCCGATCAGCAAGGTCTGGCGCACTTTACCGAGCACATGGCGTTTAATGGCAGCACCCATTTTAAGAAAAATGAATTGGTGTCGTTTTTGGAATCGATAGGCGTTAAATTCGGCGCTGATCTCAATGCCTATACCAGTTTTGATGAAACCGTCTATATTTTGCCGATCCCGACGGATAAAGCGGAGAATTTAGAAAAGGCATTTGTCGTCTTGTCGGATTGGGCTAGTGGTCTGAGTTTTGATCCTGCCGAGGTCGATCGAGAACGCGGTGTCGTGTTGGAAGAAACACGTTTAGGAAAAGGCGCGAGTGACCGCTTGCGCAAACAGATTTTGCCGAAAGTCTTGCATGGTTCGCGCTATGCGGAGCGCTTACCGATTGGTAAAGAAGAGGTGATTAAAAGTTTCTCCCACGAGGCTTTGCAACGATTTTATAAGGATTGGTATCGCCCTGATCTCATGGCGGTGGTAGTCGTGGGTGATGTTGATCCAGTTCAAATCAAAGCTTTGATAGAAAAGAATTTTTCGGGTCTAAAAAATCCCGCCAAACCACGCCCACGCTTGCAGGCGACTATTCCTTTAAAAAATATCGGCGAGGCAGTGATTGCGACAGATCCCGAAATGAATATTTCCACTGTCAGTATTTCGCAAGCGCGCTATCTGAATAAAAACGATGGAAAATTCGGCAGCTATCGCCAACGTCGCCTACAAGGCTTCTTTAATGCTATGTTGGAGGAGCGCTTGCGTGATCTGACGCAAGTGCCCAATCCTCCATTCTTAGGCGGTAGTAGCGGCATCAGTTCGATTATCGGCGACTACCAAGAAATCAATTCTTCCGCCGCGATAGGCAAAGCCGGCGTGCAGGCCGCGATCGAAGCCTTGATCGCAGAGAACAAACGGGTCGCCCAGTTTGGCTTTAGCGCGGCCGAGCTGGATCGTGCTAAATTGAATTCATTGCGCAATCTCGAACATTCTTACAAAGAAAGAGACAAGACGCAGTCCTCCGCCTTAGCAGAAGAATTCATCCGCAATTTTTTGCAGGGTGAATCGGTCCCTGGGATTGAGGCTGAGTATGTGTTTCATCAAGCAATCGTGAATGGCATACAGATCGAAGAGATCAACCGTTTTGCCAAATCCGTGTTAAGCGCCGATGCGCCTCAAATGATTGTGTATCAAACTAGCAGCAAGTCAGATCAAAGCATCCCAGATGCGCGCCAATTACACGCCATGCTGAAATCGGCAGAACAAACCCCAGTCACGGCCAGAACAGAAAAAGTGTTGGCAAAGTCTTTGTTTGAACAGAGACCAACGCCGGGCACGGTCATCAAAGAAAGTCAAAACGCTGTATTAGGAACGACGGAATTGACTTTGAGTAATGGCGTCAAAGTCGTCTTAAAAGCGACCGATTTTAAGAGCGATCAAATTCTATTGAACGCAACGCGTGCTGGCGGTACCGCTTTAATTGACGATGCCGATTACCTGCAAAGTCGCTATGCCACAACCGTGGTCGGCTCTATGGGCGTCAAAGATTTATCGCCGATTGATCTGAGTAAAATACTGGCAGGAAAAATCGCCAATGTCTCGACTTCGTTTGGTGAAAACAGTGAAGGCGTGAGCGGTTCTTCGAATAAAGATGATCTGGAATCCATGCTGCAAGTCTTGCATTTGGTGTTGACACAGCCACGCAAAGACCCCGCTTTATTTCAGTCCTTTGTGAACAAACAAATGGATGCCTTGAAAAATCAAATGGCAACGCCAGCTGCGGTATTTCAGGAGCAATTTATTCAAGCGACATTCCCAGCCCATCCACGCGTTCCCGTATTGCCCAAGCCTGAGCACGTCGCTCAGTTAGATCTCGATCGTATGATGGCGATCTATCGCGCTCGATTCTCTAGCGCTAAGGATTTTACTTTCTTCATCGTCGGCAGCTTTGAGATCGACAAAGTAAAACCCTTGCTACTGACTTATTTAGCGAGTCTGCCGACTCCGGAAATTGCGCTGGGTATCAAGGATCACGGTTTGCGTCCAAACAAAGGCATCATCAAAAAAGACGTTTACGTGGGCAAAGAACAGCAAAGTTTGGTGACGCTGCAATTGCATGGTGAGCGCGCGATGAGTGCAGAAGAACGCCTACGTTTCTCTGCCATGGTCGAAGTCTTGCAATTACGCCTGACCGCCAAGATGCGCGAAGAATTGGGCGCCGTGTATAGCCCGCGAGTCACTGGCTCGCTAAAGCGCATACCGTATCAAGGCTATTCGCTAGTATTGGGGTTGCCGAGCGGACCCGAACATGTGGATAAATTATTGAGTAGCAGTTTCGCACTCATAGAACAAATGAAAGCCGCCCCTGCAACCGAGGATGAGCTTAATAAAGTCAAAGAAAACTTGTTAAAAAATCGCAAGGAAAGCCTTAAAACCAATGGATTTTGGTTATCCGCCAT
>CAYXJI010000443.1:0-2887 GCA_964465175.1 uncultured Burkholderiaceae bacterium
CATCACATTTCACGAAAGTGGCATTTAATTCCGCAGCTAATTTTTGACCCGCTTCCACTTGCACGTCGGCGATCACCACTTTACCGCCGTTGTCGGTAATCATACGCGCTGTCGCTTCGCCCAAACCCGACGCACCACCAGTGATAATAAAAACATTATTTTGAATTTGCATAATTTCCTCTGTGTGTAATTTGGATAAATCGATTAAGTAGAATAAATTGGATGAGTAAGGGTTTCATCACGGGCTTGATTGCGAGCAGAAATCAAGCAAAACCAATGACGTTAACGTAAACGTCAATTATCCAACTTTTCCTTATTTGTAGAAAGTAAAAAATACGCGCGCAATAAAAAAGGCAGTGATTGCGTCACAATCACTGCCTTTTTACGCTAACTTTAATGCACTGCTCTTAGCAAATAGCGCAGCTATTTGGACGCAGCTTCACTCGCTGATGCCGCTTTCACTTTCATGACATCCAAGCCAACAGGTGCTTCCAGTTGTGGCAAGACGTCGGCCTTATGTGAAATCACCGGCGCTGCTTGCACTGGTGCTTTCAACCAAGGCACTAATGGGAATAAAGGTACCAACAACAAAGCCACAATATTGATAATCTTAATCAAAGGGTTCACCGCAGGACCTGCAGTGTCTTTGTAGGGATCACCGACGGTATCACCCGTCACGGCCGCTTTATGCGCTTCAGAACCTTTGCCACCAAAGTGTCCATCTTCAATGTATTTCTTCGCATTATCCCAAGCACCACCACCGGTGGTCATAGAAATCGCGACAAATAAACCAGTGATAATGGTACCCATCAGCATCCCACCTAAAGCCGCTGGGCCTAGCGCTAAGCCAACCACAATAGGGACAACGACTGGCAATAATGAAGGCAAAACCATTTCCTTGATTGCCGATGCAGTCAGCATATCGACAGCTTTATCGTATTCAGGTTTGCCTGTGCCATCCATAATCCCTTTGATGTCACGGAATTGACGGCGCACTTCAACCACCACTGCACCCGCCGCACGACCGACTGCTTCCATCGCCATCGCACCGAATAAGTAAGGAATCAAACCACCGATGAACAAACCAACAATCACTTGCGGATCGGATAAATCAAATTTCACATCGAGTCCGACTGAGCTCAATGCATGCGTGTAATCCGCAAACAAGACCAAGGCCGCCAAACCAGCGGAACCAATTGCATACCCCTTGGTCACGGCCTTCGTCGTATTACCGACAGCATCGAGTGGATCGGTAATCGCGCGCACCGATTCGTCCATACCAGACATCTCGGCAATACCACCTGCATTATCGGTAATTGGACCATAGGCATCGAGCGCTACAATAATGCCAGCCATCGAGAGCATGGACGTCGCCGCGACCGCAATCCCGTATAAACCACCGCCGAATTTATACGACACCAAAATCGCTACGCACACCGCCAACACGGGATAGGCCGTGGATTTCATCGATACGCCAAGACCCGCGATAATATTGGTGCCGTGACCCGTGGTTGATGCTTCAGCAATATGACGCACTGGTTTGAAATCGGTACCTGTGTAATACTCGGTGATGTAGACCATCAAGCCAGTCAGTACAATGCCAACGATGGTCGAGACCAACATGTGCTGACGCATCGCTTCATCTTGAAACAGCATCCAGGTGATGACAGCAAATCCGATTAAAGACAATATCGCCGCAGCCCACAAACCCATATAGAGCGCGGACATCACTTTTTTACCGGTCTTATATTTCACCATCATGCAGCCTATGATAGAGGCTGGTATGGATGCCGCGCCTAACAACAGCGGATAAATGATGGATTCTGTGGTTGTGATGAGTAAGGCACCTAAGAGCATAGTCGCAATCAAAGTCACGACATAGGTCTCAAACAAGTCAGCTGCCATACCTGCACAATCACCGACATTATCGCCCACGTTATCGGCAATCACTGCTGGATTGCGTGGGTCATCTTCGGGAATTCCTGCCTCCACTTTACCGACCAAATCAGCGCCCACATCGGCACCTTTGGTGAAAATCCCGCCGCCTAAACGCGCAAAAATAGAAATTAAAGACGCGCCAAATGCCAAGCCAATTAACGGCTTAATCAAATCATGCGAAACCACCACGCCTGCCGCGCTAGTGAGGTACATATAAAACGCTGTCACACCGAGCAAGCCCAAACCAGCCACTAACATCCCCGTGATCGCCCCCCCTCGAAACGCCACATCAAAAGCTTGACTCATGCCCTTAGTAGCTGCCTGCGCGGTACGCACATTGGCGCGCACTGACACGTTCATACCTATGAATCCACATGCGCCAGAAAGCACCGCACCGATTAAAAAACCGATTGCAGTTGGCACACCGAGGCCGGGCAAAAAGACAATGGCGATAAACAATACGACGCCGACGAAGGCAATGGTTTTATATTGGCGCGCCAAATACGCGGCGGCCCCTTCTTGAATCGCGGTCGAAATTTCCTGCATACGGGCATTTCCCGCATCCTGTTTCAAAATCCAACTTCTTGTAATTAAACCGTAGAGCACCGCAAGTACCCCACACGCTATAACAATCCACAGACTTAATACCATGTTGACGCCTCCAATTTTTGTTGGTGATGACGACGCTTAGCTTTTGACTCAAGGCGCATCTCACCGTTTATAGAAATAAGCGAAATAGAACAACAGACATTTTTTTGTTTTAAAGACTGAATCTGAAAGCAGGACAAACAAACATACAGAAAATTGTTAAGGGGAACCTCCATTTAAACATTAAGAAAAAATCTGCAAATCAGCATTCAAGGCGAAAAAAAAGCGGACACACAGTCCGCTTTTTTTATTCTGCGAGTGCCGCGAATGCCGCGTCGCGAATCGCATCAACCGCCCCGAC
>CAYXJI010000444.1:0-246 GCA_964465175.1 uncultured Burkholderiaceae bacterium
ATATCAGCTGCAATTACATAGTTATTTTGGGAAAAGAAATCAGGATAATCGGCACGTTTCAAATGCAACATACAGCGTGCTAAGGAACGAATTGCCTGCCCTTGCAAGTGTATGGTGAAATATTCTACATAACCTGAATGGTTTCCTACTGGAATGTCCTAAGATCCTACTGGTACCGTGAAAACTACTGTTGTTCTGGTAGTACCTGTCATATTTTTTCCTAGTCTGTAATCGCTTGTAAACGGG
>CAYXJI010000444.1:256-2887 GCA_964465175.1 uncultured Burkholderiaceae bacterium
ACAACAAAATCTGGCGCTCTCTCAACTTTCTTTGCACCACGCTCTTCAAGATCCATCATTCGTACTTGATTGATTAAGGCGACACCTTGAGTCTTTGTACCCGATCCGCTTAATTGCACCGCGAAACCAGCATGTCGTGCAAAATCTCCTCCTTGTGTAATTGGCGCAACCAAAACAACACCCATTACGTTAAAAACTGATGTTGAGAGTACTAACGCTGGTCGATGGTCACCTTTTTGCTCGCGTCCTAAAGTTGGCTCAAGGTTGACCAATACAATGTCACCTCGCTCGAACTTAACGCGCCTCACCATGCTTCACGCCCAACAGGTTTAATTTTGTTCCATGCCGCCATGTCTGATGGTTCCGGCGCACTTAAATCGCATTGCGCAACTAAATCGGCTAAAGAATACGCTGGACGTTTGGCCTTTAACATCACGCCTTCAGGTCGCACATCGACAGATAACTTATCGCCCAGTGATGCCTTGAGCATGCTCAGTAATTCAGTAGGCAAACGAACCGCTGCACTGTTACCCCATTTTTGAATTGATAGTTCCATTTTGCAAATCTCCTAAACGTATCTACATTGTAGAACTTGGTTTGCAAATGTCAAGGCAATAGTTTAAACAATGTATCTACTAAAGAATTTCAAAAACATTGATTTCAATTTATCTTTCTGAACTTTAAGATATGACATTACATCATCTAACCCAGAATAACCTAACAACTGTTAAGCAGTTTCTAAGCTCGCTCCTTTCTTACTCTACGTAGCAGACAAGTTGAAAGTGGAAATTGTCCTCAGAAATGAAAGATCTCGCGGCGTTGAAAAGAAGCCATTTTATGTATTCTTTGATGAACGAAACTCACCAAATAGTCAACGTAGCGGTTCAACAAACTCCGGCTTTCTTCAATAAATTCGCTCGGTGATTTTACTGTCAGCATGAGACAAAAGAGCGGCAGCATGTTCCAACGTCTTAGCATCACTGGCACATTTTGCGCGCAAGTCATGCTCGGTAAACTTCTCTGTTACTTTGGTTTCTGCCATCACACGGGCGAAAAAACCGCGCCATAAGGATTCCCAGCCGCCAGCTCTACCGGTTGTCTCATTAAAATATCCTTTTCCATCGCGATTACAAAATAAAAATTGTGATGATTGAATTGGCCGAACTTCCTTAGCCATTTCGACCGCATGACGCAATACATCTGACCATTTTATTACCATGCGCTTACCCGTGGTGGTTTGCGTCTTACCTGGCGTGAAGTGAATACCGTCCTCCTTCAAGCTGGACATTGTAAGACGCAGCAAATCGCCTAACCGCATACCAGTAAGAAGTTTCACTCTGATATATGCCTGGACAGCAAGTACGCTTCCAGACTTACGTTTCGACTCCAAAGACAAGCATTCAACGATTTCCCAATCCTCTACATAGCGAGTTCGTGCTTTCTCACCCGTTAAACGAATCTTGCCTTTAAATGGATGCTGTTGAATAAATCGGTCGCGATAGGGACGTCAGTTACCTGACGTCCCTACCGCGACCCACTCTACCGCTTAGCCGCTGCTTGATAAACTGCACTTCGTTCACGCTTACCTACAGCGACAACAATCACTATAAGTTCATTATCACGAACTTCATACACCAAGCGATAGCCAACACTACGCAATTTAATTTTGTAGCGATCTTTATGACCAGTTAATTTTGCCGAAGGCACACGAGGGTTAGTCAGCCTTTCACTTAATTTGGATTTGAATTGCTCACGCGTACTGCTATCGAGCTTACGCCACTCTTTCAACGCTTCATCTAAAAATCCCAGCTCAAAGATCATCAAGCTTTACCTTCACGATTGTTTGACCTTTACGAGAATCGGCAATCGCGTTGAGCTCCAGATCTTCAAGACGATCCATCAAGGCTTCATAAGCTTTTGCAGGAACGCAGTAAAACGCTGGCGCATTTCGATTAAGAATAGCAACTGGCATACCTTCACCAGCAGCAACAGTACCCATAGGATTCTTCTTGAGTTCGGAAACACTTGCTGATGTTTCAGCTAATATAAGATGTGGCATAAAGCACCGATAGAGTCATTGAAAGCACTAATATTAGCACTCTTAACAGGTCTTTACAAGAATAACAAGCTCAACTAAATTGCTGTGAAAATTGCGCTAATAAGCAATTATCAACTCAATCAAATCAAGCACTTAGGCACATTCAAATATCGATTCAATAGCGCAAACAATTAGATGAAGACCTTTTATTCATGCGCCGTTTCATTACATCAACGCACAGGTTCATAGCCTACCGACCGGGGGTTCGAATCCCCCTTTCTCCGCCAGAATACAGTTTCAGGCAGTACCACGAAACACCAAAAACCCGCATTTCTCCTAGCGAGCATGCGGGTCTTTTTGTTTCAGGACGCTCTAAATTTTTTCTTAAGACGCAGGCAACCTGCGTCCATCTTGGCACCAATAAGTGCACCAAGCAAAAAGCTGGTGATGCCAAATGTCTCAGCGCTTCATGTGGCATAGACACAGCACGACAACGCAAAATAAAAAATCCTCCGCACAGGCTGCGAGATTTTTCTTGAGACCAAAAATGTATATTTATGAAAATAAATTTACTTTTCACATGAAGAAACTAC
>CAYXJI010000445.1:0-270 GCA_964465175.1 uncultured Burkholderiaceae bacterium
ATTGGTCCCTGTCATTGCGCAAGAAGTTGGCAGCAATGATGTGTTGATGTTCGCCTGGATGAACCGTGAAGCCTTGAGTCGCACGGTAGAAACTGGCGAGGCGGTGTACTGGAGTCGTTCGCGTAAGAAGTTGTGGCATAAAGGCGAAGAGTCAGGTCATGTGCAAAAAGTCAAAGAAATCCGCTTGGATTGCGATGAAGATGTCATTCTTCTGAAAATTGAACAAGTTGAGGGTATCGCTTGTCATACCGGACGTCATTCATGTTTCTT
>CAYXJI010000445.1:280-2885 GCA_964465175.1 uncultured Burkholderiaceae bacterium
GGCTATGTTTATGATTGTGAATGGGTGACGGTTGATCCTGTGCTCAAAGATCCTGATGCTATCTATAAATAAAAATCGGATAAAGTTATGAGCCAAGAATCTATATTGCATCAGTTGGCGGCCGTGATAGAAAGTCGAAAAGCGATTAATGGTGGTAATCCAGAAACCTCTTATGTCGCCAAATTGTTTCATAAAGGCGACGACGCGATTTTGAAAAAAATCGGCGAAGAAGCAACCGAAACCGTGATGGCCGCCAAAGATGCGCGTGTTTCAGGCGATACCTCAGATTTGCTCTATGAATGCGCCGATCTCTGGTTTCATTCGCTTGTCATGTTAGCGCAGTATAATTTGCACCCGCAGCAAGTTTTGGATGAATTAGCGAGGCGTGAAGGCTTGTCTGGATTAGTGGAAAAAGCATCGCGTCTTGATAATTAAATCAGCTTAAGCGCTGTTTTTGTAACAAATTTTGAGTGGATTGTATGGATAACTGTATTTTTTGTAAAATCGTCGCCAAGCAAATTCCGGCCACGGTTTTGTATGAGGATGATGACTTGATGGCATTTAATGACATCAATCCAGCGGCACCCGTTCATTTCTTGATTATTCCTAAAAAGCATTTGTCGAGTTTGGCCGACGCAAAAGCCGACGATGCCGTATTGTTGGGTAAAATGCTGGAATTAGCGCCTAAGCTAGCAGCGCAACAAGGCTGCGCTTATGTCGAGCATGCGGATGGAACAAAAAGCGGTGGCTTTAAAACCGTGGTAAATACAGGTCCAAATGGTGGTCAAATCGTTTATCACTTGCACATGCATGTGATCGGTGGCGCCAAGTTGTAATAGTTTTTATTGATCGATTTTTTGGGCTTAGGCCTTAAAGGAAGCATGATGGGTTCATTCAGTATTTGGCATTGGTTGATCGTCTTGGTCGTAGTGGTCTTGGTGTTTGGCACTAAGAAACTCGGTAATGTGGGTAGCGATTTAGGTAAAGCGGTCAAGGGCTTTAAAGATGGCGTGAAAGGTGACGAAGACAAATCACCAAAAGCCGACGAGCAAAAAACCATAGACGTCGACGCAAAGGATAAATCGACGCACTAATCTCAGGATAGTGTTAGAGCAGATTTATGATAGACCTAGGACTGACCAAACTCGCTTTAATCGGCGCGGTGGCTTTGATTGTGATTGGCCCCAAAGATTTACCCAAAGTGGCGCGTATGGCGGGCACCTTGTTTGGACGCGCGCAACGTTATATCAGTCAAGTTAAGTCCGAGGTCAGTCGCGAAATCGAAATGGAAGAATTGCGCAAGATGCAGAAGGAAGTCGAATCTGCGGCACAAAATTTTGAGCAAGATATTCACAAAGAATTTTCTGAGGCGCAGCAAGAATTGAGTAATCTGGTGCAACCAGAATCGCATTCCGCCTACTCATCTTACAACTATGATGCGGCAGCATCTAGCGATGCCATGCTGGCAAAAGCGAAAAATTTTCGCCGCAGAAAAGTCGCAAAAAATGCGAATATTCCCCATTGGTATAAAAGTCGTCATGGGCAGCGCAGTCAAGTCATTTCTGGCGCAGCACGCATGGCAAAACATCGCGTCAATGCTCGCCCAGCATCGAGTTTTTTCTGATGCCATTATTTATTCACACCCCCATTTTACTAAGCACATGAAGGCATGCCATGAGTAACGATAATTTCATGGGAATGCAAGAGAGCTTCATTTCTCATTTGGTAGAACTGCGTGATCGCCTCGTGAAAGCTTGTGCTGGGATTGCGATTGTTTGCGCCGCTTTGTTTGCTTGGCCAGGACCATCAGCGATCTACGATTTTTTGGCCCAACCTATGGTGGCGGCCTTGCCGGCAGGCGCTAAGATGATTGCGACTGGCGTGATTTCGCCATTTTTAGTGCCGATGAAGGTGACATTGCTATTGGCGTTTTTAATTGCTTTGCCTTGGGTGCTGTATCAAGCGTGGGCTTTTATCGCTCCGGGTTTGTATGCGCATGAAAAACGCTTGGTTGCGCCCTTAGTGATTTCTTCGTCCGTACTTTTCGCTGCGGGCGTCGCGTTTTGTTATTTCTTTGTGTTTGGTCGTGTCTTCAAATTTATCTCAGAATTTGCACCGACCTCGATCACGGTCGCGCCTGATATTGAAAACTATCTCGATTTCATTATGTCGATGTGTTTGGCGTTTGGCCTAACTTTCGAAGTCCCCATCGTGGTGATCGTCTTGGTGCGTACTGGTCTCTTGACCGTAGAAAAATTGAAAGCGATACGTTCCTACGTAATCGTCGGTGCCTTTGTCATCGCCGCTATCGTCACACCGCCAGACGTTGTCAGCCAATTGGCCTTAGCAGTGCCGATGTGGATGCTATTTGAACTCGGCCTATTCGTGGCACCGATCTTCGTCAAAGCAACTCAGGCCCCGCCTGAGCAGTAAACGTTACGCAAAATAATTCATTAAAACCCCTCGGCGCCTCGGCGTTGAGGGGTTTTGAACTTTGTCCAAAGTCACGAATTCGATTTAGCCGGCAATTCAACCCAGATTTTCTATTAGGATTTATGATGATGACGGATGCACTTTTTGAGACAGTTTTGTTGCGAATGAGGCG
>CAYXJI010000446.1:0-2877 GCA_964465175.1 uncultured Burkholderiaceae bacterium
AATCGCCGCTGGCGAAGTCGTGGAACGCCCCTCTGCCGTAGTAAAAGAATTACTCGAAAACGCACTAGATGCCGGCGCAAGCACGATTACTGTACGCCTAGAAGAAGGTGGTGTGAAGCGCATTGCGATTATCGACAATGGACGCGGCATCCCCGCCGATCAATTACCGCTTGCCGTGCAGCGCCACGCCACTTCCAAAATAAGCTCGCTAGAAGAATTAGAAAACGTTGCAACCCTAGGATTTCGTGGTGAAGCCTTGGCATCGATTTCATCGGTCGCGATTTTGACGCTAACCACCCGCACCGCCGACGCACCGCATGCGTGGCAAATCGAGGGTGGCAAAATCACCCCTGCCTCCGGAGCGCAAGGCACGACCGTGGATGTACAAGATTTGTACTACAACACGCCTGCACGTCGTAAGTTTTTAAAATCAGAACAAACTGAATTTGGTCATTGCGCCGAAGTCGTGCGTCGCATCGCCTTGGCTCGCCCTGACGTGTCGTTCTCGCTTTCACATAATGGCAAAACGGTCGATCATTGGATGGTCAGCGCGATTGATAAACGCAGCGCCACCATTTTGGGCGATGGCTTTGCCAATGCCCGTTTGTCGATCGATGAAAGCGCAGGCCCTTTGCGCCTACACGGCTTTATCGGCTTACCAACTGCCTCCAAAGGACGCGCCGATTCGCAATATTTTTACGTCAATGGCCGCTTTGTCCGCGATAAACTCTTAACCCATGCGGTACGCGCCGCCTATCAAGATGTACTACATGGCGATCGCTACCCATCCTACGTGATTGCCTTGGATCTCGATCCAGCTTTAGTCGATGTCAACGTGCATCCATCCAAAATTGAAGTGCGTTTCCGCGATAGTCGTTCGATACATCAATTCGTTTTCCATGCGGTCAATCGCGCCCTAGCGCAAACCTCGGCCACCGCCTTTGGCACCGTCCCCGCTCCCGCTACGGCGAGTCTGGGCGAAGTCAATCCTAGCAGTGGACGCCTGCCTTGGATCGGCGGCGAGCAAACCAGCTTCACCACCCAATTTGCCAACACTGCATTGCCTAGCAACGGCAGCAGCCTAGACCAGCGGCAGATCAACAACAGCGGCTACGATTACAGCTTCATGCAACAACGGGCACAAGTTGGCGGCGTTGCGCAATCGACCGAAAGCTACGGCGCCTTCTTCGGCGGTAAATCGCCATCGGCCGAAGCCACGCTGCCGAACGACGAACATCCATTAGGATTTGCCCTCGCCCAATTGCACGGCATTTATGTCTTAGCGCAAAACAGCAAGGGCTTAGTGCTGGTCGATATGCATGCCGCGCACGAACGAATTTTATACGAGCAACTCAAAAATGCACTGGATGAAAATGCCATGCCAGTGCAAGCTTTATTGATTCCTATGACTTTCCACGCCGACGGCATCGAAGTCGGCACTGCTGAAGAAAATCAAGATATTTTAAAATCGCTAGGCTTTGACATCGCCGCCATCTCACCGACCACCCTAGCCGTGCGCGCCGTCCCCGCTTTATTAAAGAACGCCGACGCCCAATCTCTCGCACGCGATGTCTTACGCGAAGTCAGAGAATTCGGCGGCTCACGCGTCTTAATCGACCGACGCAACGAATTACTCGGCACCCTCGCCTGCCACACGGCAGTGCGTGCTAATCGTAGTTTGACGATAGTCGAAATGAACGCCCTACTACGCCAAATGGAACAAACCGAACGCGCTGACCAATGCAATCACGGACGACCGACTTGGGTGCAGATGGGATTGAATGACTTGGATAGGATGTTTATGCGTGGGCAGTGATTAAACATCTTTGCCGCAGAGGCGCAGAGTACGCAGAGCAAAAAGAGGTGCGTTTTACTAACCCAAACTTGCTTCACCTTTGCAATATAAAAACCTCTGCGATCTCTGCGCCTCTGCGGTTCAATCTTTTTAAGTTTTAAAAAATTTATGCCACAACAAAAAATCATCGCCATCATGGGTCCCACTGCTTCCGGCAAAACCGCAGCGGCGTTGGCGATTGCGCGTGAAGTTCCAGCCGAAATCATTTCTGTCGACTCCGCCTTAGTCTATCGCGACATGAATATCGGCACCGCCAAACCCAATGCCGCGGAATTGGCTGCAGCACCACATCACTTGATCGACATTATCGACCCTAGCGCAGCGTATTCCGTTGCTCAGTTTTTAAACGACAGCGCCCGCCTGATCAAAGATATTCAAGCACGCGGCAAACTACCGATCTTAGTCGGCGGCACCATGATGTATTACAAAGCCTTGATGAATGGCATCGACGATTTACCACCCGCCGACGTCCACATTCGCGCCCAGCTCGACGCCGACCTTGCCCTCATCGGCGCACCTGGTTTGCATATGCGTTTAAGCCAAGTTGACCCCATCACCGCCGCCCGTCTACAGCCCAACGATAGTCAACGCATACAACGCGCCTTAGAAATATTTCAACTCACAGGACAAGCGATGTCCACGTTGATCGCCCAACAATCACGCGCAGCAGCACCGTTTGAATTATTCCCCATTTCACTAGAGCCAAGCGAGCGCAGTTTCCTACACGAGCGCATCGCCAAGCGCTTTGACCTCATGTTAGAACAAGGCTTCATCGACGAAGTGCGCCAACTCAAACAAAGACCCGACCTCAACGCCGACCTTCCCTCAATCCGCTGCGTCGGTTATCGCCAAGCCTGGGACTACTTAGACGGCAGCATCAGCCGTGAAGAAATGCGCGAACGCGGCATCATCGCCACCCGCCAACTCGCCAAACGCCAACTCACCTGGTGCCGCTCCATCCCCGAACGCCTCATCGTCGATTGCATCCAAGGCAATATCAACCAACAGGTTTTAAACCATGT